>JANOSN010000254.1:0-1259 GCA_031415895.1 Polaromonas sp.
CTCACGTAGGGCCTGATGCGCCTGAGCAATTACCCATCAATGAAGTGCTTGCCAAGCTAAAACCTTGGCTAGAAGATGCCACCAAACACAAGTTGGGCCAACACATGAAATACGACCGCCATGTGTTTGCCAACCACGGCATTGAAGTGCAAGGCTATGTGCACGACACTATGTTGCAAAGCTACGTGCTAGAGGTGCACAAACCCCACGGCCTGTCCAGCTTGGCCGAGCGCCACGTGGGGCGCACAGGCATTAGCTATGAAGACTTGTGCGGCAAAGGCGTGCACCAAATAGGTTTTGCGCAGGTCGATGTGGCCAAGGCTGCTGAGTATTCGTGTGAAGACTCTGACCAAACTTTAGATGTGCATTTGGCATTGTGGCCAAGGCTACAAAAAGAGCCAGGGCTTTTGTATATCTACCAGCTAGAAATAGCTAGTAGCGAAACGCTGTACCGCATTGAGCGCAACGGCGTGCTGATCGATGGGCCTACGCTGGCCACGCAAAGCCACCAAATCGGTCAGCGCATCATGGAGCTGGAGCGCGAGGCACATGACCTAGCAGGCCAGCCGTTTAACCTGTCTAGCCCTAAGCAAATTGGCGAGATTTTCTTTACCAAACTGGGTTTGCCGGTAGTGAAGAAGACGGCCACTGGCGCACCAAGCACTGACGAAGAAGTGTTAGAAAAATTAGCCGAAGACTTCCCGCTGCCTGCCAAAATTTTGGAGCACCGCGGCTTGGCTAAATTAAAGGGCACGTACACTGACAAGCTGGCCCAGCTAGCCCACCCACGCACTGGCCGCGTGCACACACACTACGCGCAGGCCGTGGCTGTGACGGGGCGCTTAAGCAGCAACGACCCTAATTTGCAAAACATCCCCATCCGCACACCCGAGGGCCGCCGCGTGCGCGAGGCGTTTGTAGCGCCTGCGGGCAGCGTGATTGCCAGTGCTGATTATTCGCAAATTGAGCTGCGCATCATGGCGCACATCAGTGGTGATGAGGCTTTGCTCAGCGCATTTACCTCGGGCCTTGATGTACACCGCGCCACAGCCGCCGAGGTGTTTGGCGTAGCGGTAGACCAGGTCAGCAGCGAGCAGCGGCGCTATGCCAAGGTGATTAACTTTGGTTTGATTTACGGCATGAGCGCGTTTGGTTTGGCACGTAACTTAGGCATAGACAATACCGCAGCTAAAAACTACATCACCCGGTATTTTGAGCGCTACCCCGGTGTAAAGCAGTACATGGACGAAACGCGCCTC
>JANOSN010000255.1:0-1226 GCA_031415895.1 Polaromonas sp.
CATTGAAGCACCGTGGTCATCGCCGTGCGCGAGGGCTTGCATCTGCATCTAGCCTCAACGCAGATTTGCGAATTTTAAGAATTGTGCTACATTTCAATTCATGAACCGAATTTCGATTGCTCTACTACTACTGCCACCCGGGCGGAGTTGGTAGCGCACGCGCTTACCCTCTCATAAGGCCCGTTGCTCAACCCAACGGGCCTTTTTCTTTGTCCATTCAATTTTCACCTTCACACCTTTACTCTTAGGAGCCGACTATGACCACAGCAGCCACTAGCCCCGAAAAACTCATTATTTTTGACACCACCTTGCGCGATGGCGAGCAAAGCCCCGGCGCATCGATGACCAAAGACGAAAAGTTGCGCATTGCCCGCCAGTTAGAGCGCTTAAAGGTGGATGTGATTGAGGCGGGTTTTCCGGCCAGCTCGAATGGTGATTTTGAATGCGTGCAGGCCATTGCCAACACGATCAAAGACTCGATCATCTGTGGACTGTCTCGTGCCAATGACCGCGATATTTCGCGCGCTGGAGAAGCTTTAAAAGGCGCGCAGCGGGGCCGCATCCACACTTTCATCGCCACATCGCCCCTGCACATGCAAGCCAAGTTGCGCATGACACCTGACCAAGTGTTTGAGCAGGCCAAGCAATCGGTGCGCTTTGCTAAAAACTTGGTGGAAGACGTAGAGTTCAGCCCTGAAGACGGCTACCGCAGCGATATGGACTTTTTGTGCCGCGTGCTGGAAGCGGTCATCAAAGAAGGTGCCACCACACTCAACATCCCCGACACTGTGGGCTACGCGATTCCAGAGTTGTACGGCAACTTTATCAAAACCTTGCGCGAGCGTATTCCTAACTCTGACAAAGCCGTGTGGTCAGTGCACTGCCATAACGACTTGGGCATGGCTGTGGCCAACAGCTTGGCAGGCGTAAAAATTGGCGGCGCACGCCAAGTAGAGTGCACCATCAATGGTTTGGGTGAGCGCGCAGGCAATTGCAGCCTAGAAGAAGTGGTCATGGCGGTGAAAACACGCAAAGACTATTTCAACTTGGTGATGGGCATTGACACCACGCAAATTTTGCCAGCTAGCCGCATGGTCAGCCAGACCACCGGCTTTGTGGTGCAGCCCAACAAAGCCGTGGTAGGCGCTAACGCATTTGCCCATGCCAGCGGTATACACCAAGACGGCGTGCTTAAAAACCGTGACACCTACGAGATCATGCGTGCC
>JANOSN010000256.1:0-2297 GCA_031415895.1 Polaromonas sp.
TAGCGGCTGCGGTAGAGACTATGGGCGAAACTATAGGCGAGGTCTCTTCAAACTCCGCCCCACGTGTCTCCACAGCATCGACCAGGGTGCAGCGGTGGGATCTTATCGATGGGGAAACTGTAGCGAGGTGCGGCCCACCAACTACAGATGACTACCACCTGCCGCGCGTTTTCGCGGAAGTTTCCCCAGCGATATGTCCCGCCGCCCGCCACGGCTAAACAACGAACAAATGCATTGCCAAGGGGGAGCCAAAACAAACCAACGAAGGAAACCAATATGCTACAAATACAGTAGCTAGCTGAGCAGTAAATACTTGGACTACAGACAAAAAAGATGGTCGAATTTTGAACTGAACCCCGTTGTAACCTAGGCATCAATATCGGCATAATGCGCGGCAATCTCTGCTGCTAACCGCGCGTTGCTGAGCACTAGTTGAATGTTAGATGCCAAGCTGTCGCCGCCCGTGATCTCGCACACACGTGCTAATAAAAACGGTGTGGATTCTTTGCCTTGTATGTTTTGCGTTTTAGCCTCTTGCAATGCTTGTGCAATGGCGGGGTCAATTACACTGCGCGGCATGGCAAAGGCTTGCGGTATGGGGTTGACAATGACCAAGCCGCCGCGCAGTTGCATAGCCCACTTGGCATGCATGACCTGGGCAATTTCGGCAGCGCTGTCTAAACGGTAGTCCACTGCATAGTCGCTGTCGCGTGTAAAAAACGCGGGCAGCGACGAAGTTTGGTAACCCACCACAGGCACGCCGTGGGTTTCTAAGTACTCCAGTGTTAGACGCAAGTCAAGAATCGATTTGGCGCCCGCACACACTACCGCTACAGGCGTGGTGGCCAGCTCTTGCAAGTCGGCTGAAATATCAAAACTGTGCTCGGCACCCCGGTGCACACCACCAATACCGCCTGTTGCAAACACGCGTATGCCCGCCATCGCCGCTATGACCATGGTGGACGCTACCGTGGTGGCCCCAGTCACTTTACTGGCGACAATAAACGGTATGTCTCTGCGGCTTACCTTCACCACGCTGCGGCCTGTTTTGCCTAAGTGCTCAATTGCTTCATGCGACAACCCAGCTTTTAAGCGCCCGTTGATGATGGCGATGGTCGCTGGCGTGGCACCATACGCGCGCACCTGCGCTTCGACCTGCAAAGCGGTAGCCACGTTGTGCGGATACGGCATGCCGTGCGAGATGATGGTGGACTCTAGCGCCACTACGGGCTTGCCAGCAGCCAAGGCAGCTGCAACGTCGGGGTGAATGTCTAGATAAGGCTGGGTCATGGTGCGGTGCTTTGCTGGGTCGTTGGTTGATCAGTCAATAGTTTGGTTGCAGCAGCTACGGACAAGCCCGAATAATTGGCGCTAGTGCACCCTACGGTCAGCGCTGCGCAGGCTTGCGCAAAACGCGCTGCTTGAGTTGGTGGCGTACCGCACAGCATGGCATGAATCCAACCCGCCAGCAGCGCATCGCCAGCGCCGTTCACGTTCACCACGTCGCTAGGTATGGCATTTTGCCAGCCGTGGCCCGCAGTGGCGTCGCTGTAGAACATACCTAGTGCGCCTAGACTGATCAGCACTTGTTGCACGCTTTGGGCATGCAGCCAATGGGCGGTAGCCTGCATGTCTGCTGCAGTGTCGCAGGGCAGTCCACTAAGCGCCTGGGCCTCTAGCTGGTTAACTTTTAGCAGATGAATGCCCTGCAGGTAGGGGCGTATGCGCTGGCATTTAGCGGTCGACACTGCATCCACAAATACTTTACTTTTTGTCTGCGTAATTAGCCAAGACAGTGCGTCGGCGTTTAAGTTGCAGTCCACCATGACGGCGCGCGCTTGCAAAACTAACGCTGCATGTGCGCTTAAAAACTCAGGCGTGATGCTGTTGACAATATCCATGTCGTTCACCGCCACTGTCAAATCACCCTGATACCCATGCAGCGATAGATAGGTGCTGGTGTTGCGCTGCGCTAGCACCGCGCAAGCGTCTGTGTGCACACCTGCAGCGCGCGTGGCGTCTAACAAGCTGCGTCCAAATGCATCATTGCCCACTGCGCAAAGCAGGTGGGTGGTGTCGCCCAGGCGGGCCAAGTTTTCAGCCACATTGCGGGCTACACCGCCCGGTGCACAGCGAATATGGCCAGGGTTAGAGTCGCCCATCACCCACTCGTTATGTGCTGACCCAAAAATGTCCATATTAGCGCCACCCACTGCCAAGACATAGCTTGGTGTTTGTGTGGGCAATGCGCTGTGCGATAGGGTCATGGCCTGATTTTACAAGCCCGCTTTATTTAT
>JANOSN010000257.1:0-1348 GCA_031415895.1 Polaromonas sp.
CGAAGGGCACGCGATGGCTTCGACAAGCTCAGCCCGAACGGATAAAACTAGTCAATCAGACATTGCTCTGCTCGACCGCCAGCAAGCCTTTGGCTACACCCAAGAAGACCTGAAGTTCCTGATGGCGCCTATGGCCGCCAACGCCGAAGAAGCTACTGGCTCGATGGGCAACGACAGTCCACTGGCCGTGCTGTCCGATAAAAACAAACCGCTGTACAACTACTTTAAGCAGTTGTTCGCCCAGGTGACCAACCCGCCGATTGACCCGATCCGCGAGCAGATTGTCATGTCACTGGTCAGCTTTATCGGCCCTAAGCCTAACTTGCTAGACATCAACGCGGTGAACCCGCCACTGCGCCTGGAAGTCAGCCAGCCGGTGCTTGACTTCTATGACATGGCCAAGCTGCGCGACATTGCGGCCCACACGCGCGGCAAGTTCAAAAGCTACACGCTCGACATCACCTACCCCGCAGCCTGGGGCCGTGAAGGCGTAGAGGCAAAATTAGCTTCGCTGTGTGCCGAGGCGGTCGATGCTATCAAGAGCGGCCACAACGTACTGATCGTGTCTGACCGCGCGATGGACAGCGCCCGCGTGCCCGTGCCAGCACTACTGGCATCGTCCAGCATTCACCAGCATTTGGTGAAAGCCGGTGAGCGCTGCAACGCAGGCTTGATTGTGGAAACCGGCAGCGTGCGCGAAGTACACCACTTTGCGCTGCTGGCAGGCTACGGCGCGGAAGCTGTGCACCCGTACCTCGCGCTAGAAACCGTCATCGAGCTAACCCGCCACACCAAAGACATCGACGCTGACAAGGCCGTCTATAACTTTGTAAAAGCCGTCGGCAAGGGCCTGAACAAAGTCATGTCCAAAATGGGCATCAGCACCTACATGAGCTACTGCGGTTCGCAGATTTTTGAAGCCGTGGGGCTAGACAAACCCTTCGTCGATAAATACTTCTATGGCACGGCCAGCCAAGTAGGCGGAGTGGGCGTATTCGAAATTGCTGAAGAAGCCATCCGCGTGCATGCAGCAGCGTTTGGTAACGATCCAATTTTAGAAAGCATGCTCGAGCCCGGCGGCGAATACGCTTGGCGCGTGCGCGGCGAAGACCATATGTGGACGCCCGACGCGATTGCCAAACTGCAACACGCCACGCGCGCCAACAACGCAGCCACGTACAAAGAATACGCGCAAATCATCAACGACCAAAGCAAGCGTCACTTGACCTTGCGCGGTTTGTTTGAGTTCAAGTTTGACCCAGCCAAGGCGATTAGCATTGACGAAGTCGAATCAGCCAAAGAGATTGTCAAACGCTTTGCCACAGGCGCCATGTCGTTGGGCTCCATC
>JANOSN010000258.1:0-2723 GCA_031415895.1 Polaromonas sp.
GCGTCATCCAGCTGGCCCCAGCCTTTGTCTACCTGCGAAAACGCAATTGCTGGTACGCCAAACAAGTAACCTTCCATCGCCGCGCCCACAGTGCCGCTGTAGATGGTGTCGTCGCCCATGTTGGCACCGTTGTTAATGCCTGATACCACCAGGTCTGGCGTGTAGCCCAACAGGCCGGTCAACGCAATGTGCACGCAGTCTGCCGGGGTGCCGTTAACGTACCTAAAACCGTTGTGCGCCTTGTGCACATACAAGGGGGCGTTCAGTGTTAGCGCGTTAGATTTGGCGCTGTTGTTGTGCTCAGGCGCTATCACCTCTACATCGGCCACGTTTTTAAGCGCCTCGTACAAAGCCACGATACCTGGGGCTTGGTAGCCGTCGTCGTTACTGATTAAAATTTTCATGGCTAAATTGTAGGGCGCTAGCGTGCCAGTTCGTCCCGCTAGCGACAAAATACCTTGCACCACCCTAGCCCGCGCTTACTGCAGCTTGGCTTTGTCACTATGATGAACGTTTAGCGTATTTTGAACTTGGAGAACCCTATGCAAGCCTGGCTTTGTGAAACCCCCACCGGCATCGACGCCCTGACCTGGAAAGACCTGCCCACCCCCACACCCAAGGCGGGCGAAGTGCTGATTGAGATTAAAGCGGCCAGCTTGAACTTTCCCGATATTTTGATTGTGCAAAATAAGTACCAAATCAAACCGCCCTTGCCTTTTGTACCCGGCTCTGAATATGCAGGCATAGTGCAGGCCGTGGGCGACGGCGTAACGCATTTAAAGGTCGGCCAGTCGGTAGCTTGCCTCAGCGGCACTGGCGGCTTTGGCACCCACACTATTGCACCGGCTGCGCTGTGCATGCCGCTGCCCCCTGGCTTTGGCCATGTGGACGCGGCAGCTTTCATCATGATCTACGCCACGTCCTACCACGCGCTGATTGACCGTGCGCAACTCAAAGCTGGTGAAATTGTTTTAATCTTAGGTGCAGCAGGCGGCGTGGGTACAGCGGCCATTCAAATTGCCAAAGCACATGGTGCCAAGGTGATAGCCGCCGCATCTACCGACGAAAAATGCGCGCTGTGCACATCCATAGGTGCAGACGCAGTCATCAACTACAGCAAAGGTGATTTGCGCGAAGCCATCAAAGCAGCCACCATCGCACTGGGCGGCAAAGGTGGGCCAGATGTCATCTATGACCCTGTAGGCGGCGACTTTGCCGAGCCCGCGTTTCGCTCCATCGGCTGGCGCGGCCGCTACTTGGTGGTGGGCTTTGCCAGTGGGCCTATTCCTGCGTTGCCACTGAACTTAGCACTGCTCAAAGGCGCATCTATCGTAGGCGTGTTTTGGGGCGATTTTGCTAAGCGCGAGCCTAAAGCCAACGGCGCCATGATGATGGAGCTGGCCCAGTGGTACGGCGCAGGCAAGATCAAACCAGTGATAGACCGCACCATGCCCATGAGCGAACTGAAAGCCGCCTATGCACACATGGGCTCGCGTGGGGTTAAAGGTAAGCTGGTGATGGTGAACGCATAAGTTTTTATCGTTTTAGGGGACAAATTGGGCTGTAGTCCAAGTATTCATTGCCCAAGCAGCTATAATTTTCATAGTACTAGCCGATCTACTTTTGGAGTTTCAAAACCATGCCATTCGACCTCGCGCTTTTCAAACCCATGCTTACCGCCTTGATCATGCCACCAGCTGTGGGGCTGCTGGTGATTTTGCTAGGCTGGTTTTTCCGCAAGCGATTGCCAGTGGTGGCCACGTTAACGATGATGCTGGGTTGGACGGCTGCTTGGATCATGTCGTGCAATGGCTTTGCAGTGACCTTAAGCCGTGGTGCTCTGCCCTACGTGGCGCCGATATTGCCTGACCAGATTGCCACCACGCTAGCAGATAAAAAGGTGCAAGCCATCGTGGTGATAGGTGGCGGCATGGAGATGGCCAGCCGTGAATATGGCTTACCGCAGCCTAGCGACTTTACTATTTCGCGCATGCATTACGGCTTGGTGTTGGCCAAGGCCTCGGGCTTGCCGCTGGCTTTTAGTGGCGGCATTGGTCACGCCTCTAGCAGCGCCAGCAGCACCGAGGCAGCTGCCGTGCAGCGCTGGTTGGCTCAGATGGGGCTGCCGGCACCGCGCTGGTTAGAAGGCAATTCACGCGACACGCGCGAGAACGCCCAAGCTTTGGCACCACTGTTGGCTAAAGACAAAATTCAGCGCATCGCATTGGTCACCAACGCTTGGCATATGCCGCGTGCCCAACGCGCTTTTGAGGCAGCGGGGCTGACTGTGCTGCCTGCGCCTATGGACTACATTGAGCCTAAATACGACTTTTTACTAGAGTGGCTGCCCAGCGCCGAGGGTGTGCGCCAAACCCGCCATGTGATGCGCGAGCTGCTGGGCAGCGCGATGGGGCAATAACATGGGCCTAGAAGTTTACCCCTGCTTTACTTAGCTTATCTTGACCATTAGTGGGACTTAGGCTACATTACTAACCAGTTGGTCATTAATTTAATTGACCATTAATCTCATTGGTAGTTGTGAATACCCTCTCAAACTTAGAAACCAGCACTGACGGCAGCGCAAAACGCGAGCGCCGCAAAGAGGCACGCCCTGGCGAGCTGCTGGCTGCTGCGCTTGACTTGTTTGTAGAAAAAGGTTTTGCCGCCACCCGGTCTGAAGAAGTAGCAC
Source organism: Polaromonas sp. (assembly GCA_031415895.1). Classification (GTDB taxonomy): domain Bacteria; phylum Pseudomonadota; class Gammaproteobacteria; order Burkholderiales; family Burkholderiaceae_C; genus JAAFIP01. Next base: position 2,690 of record JANOSN010000258.1, read on the forward strand.
AACGTGCTGGCGTCTCTAAGGGCACGCTGTTTTT
>JANOSN010000259.1:0-1989 GCA_031415895.1 Polaromonas sp.
CGGAAGGCGCTAGCAAAATTGTAGTGGTGACGGACGAACCAGATAAATACAACGGCGTTCGGCTGGTCGAGGGTGTGCAGGTGCTGCACCGCGACTCCCTCGATGCCGTGCAGCGCGAGTTTCGGGGCATCAAGGGCACCACCGTCATCATCTACGACCAAACCTGCGCCACCGAAAAGCGCCGCCGCCGCAAGCGCGGCAAGATGGTCGACCCTGCCATTCGCGTCGTGATCAACGAAGCCGTGTGCGAAGGCTGCGGCGACTGCGGCGTGCAAAGCAACTGCATGAGCGTGGAACCCCTAGAGACCGAGCTTGGCCGCAAACGCACCATCAACCAAAGCACCTGCAACAAAGACGTGAGCTGCGTCAAAGGTTTTTGCCCCAGCTTCATCACCGTAGAAGGCGGTCAACTGAAGAAAAAATCTAAGACTGATGTAAAGATCAACCCCTTCACCTTGGGCGACTTACCTGCACCCGTATTGCCCAGCACCGCCAAGCCCTACGGCATGATCGTGGCCGGCGTGGGCGGCACCGGCATCATCACCATTGGCCAGTTGCTGGGCATGGCCGCGCACATGGAAGGCAAAGGCATCATCACGCAAGATGCAGCCGGCCTAGCGCAAAAAGGCGGCGCTACCTGGAGCCACGTCATCATGGCAGACAGCGCTAACGACATTCGCACTACGCGCGTCAGCATGGCGGACGCCGATTTAATTTTTGGCTGCGACCCATTGGTCACTGCCAACAAAGAAACCTTGCTGCGCATGCGCCCCGGTAAAACCCACGTAGCACTGAACGCGCACAGCACACCCACCGCCGCCTTTGTGACCAACGGCAATTGGATTAACCCTGCCGACCAATGCGCTGCGCAAATTTCTGATGCCGTAGGCGTTAACGGTGTAGGCAAGTTCAATGCCGATGCGATAGCCACCAAGCTGATGGGCGACAGTATTTTTATCAACCCCATGATCTTGGGCTACGCATGGCAAAAAGGCTGGGTACCGCTGCAGCTTGACTCGCTGATGCGTGCGATGGAACTGAACAACGTGGCGATTGAGCAAAACAAACAAGCTTTCACCTGGGGCCGCCGCGCTGCGCATGATTTGGTGAGTGTAGAAAAGCTGCTGACTCCCGCGCAGGTCATTGCCATGCCCAGCAAACGCGACAGCCTAGAGACATTAATAGCCCGCCGCATCGAGCTGCTAACTGCTTATCAAAATGCAGCCTACGCTGCAGACTACAAAAGTTTTGTTGACCGTGTAGCTGCTAAAGGCAACCCCAATCTGACCGAGGCGGTAGCCAAATATTTGTACAAGCTGATGGCCTACAAAGACGAATACGAGGTAGCGCGTTTGCACAGCGACACAGCGTTCTTAGATAAAGTCAAATCGCAGTTTGAAGGCGACTTTACCTTGAACTACCACTTGGCCCCGCCGCTGATATCGAAGAAGAATGACAAAGGCCAACTCATCAAACAAAAGTTTGGCCCTGCGATGCTGACAGGCTTTAAGCTGCTAGCCAAAATGAAAGGCCTGCGCGGGACAGCGTTGGATATTTTTGGTAAAACACTAGAACGCAAGATGGAGCGCGCTCTAATTGGTCAGTACAAGAGCAGCATTGAAGAAGTGCTGCGGTCATTGAATGCCGACAATATTTCGGTGGCACTAGAAATCGCGCGCATCCCCGAGATGATCAAGGGCTTCGGTCATGTGAAAGAGCGTAATGTAGAAGCTGCCCAGTTGAAATGGGGCGCACTGATGGGCCAGATGCAACCTGCAAGAGGCCTGCTAAAAGTAGCGTAGCATTAATATGCTATAAATTAAATAGCTAAATAGTCAATAAATACTTGGACTACAAGGCTATTTAGCTATTAAATAGACGCCAAGAGTTACTTCAAAGACTCAATCAAGTCCACATACTGCTGCATAGCGTCATCAGTGGACGTGCCCTTCATGCTGTTCCATGCGTCCCACTTAGCGCGGCCCACCA
>JANOSN010000260.1:0-22130 GCA_031415895.1 Polaromonas sp.
CGCAGCGCATGGGCCGCGACGGCATTGCCCACCAGCTGGCGCGCTTTAACGCCGCCACACAAGACTTGCCTGGCGAGCGTAGCTTAAGCAATAGCGCCGCCACCTTGCGTTACAACGCCGACACCCTGCGAACCGACTGGATCCGCCTGGGCATCACGCTGTATGGCAGCGCGCCAGACTATCCACAGCACGACATACAGCATTGGGATTTGCAGCCTACGATGACTCTGTCCTCGCAGGTTTTGGCAACGCAGGATTTGGTAGCAGGTGACAGCGTGGGCTATGGCTCGTCGTTTGTGGCAGATAAGCCAATGCGCATTGCAGTGGTGGCGGGCGGCTATGCAGATGGTTACCCGCGTTTGTGTCCCACGGGTACGCCGGTGCTGGTAGCGGGCCAGCGCACACGCACAGTCGGCCGCGTGAGCATGGACATGATCACGGTGGATGTGACGCATGTGCCAGATGTTCGTGCGGGCACCGAGGTTACGCTGTGGGGCCGTGCCAGCAACGGCGCCGTGCTACCGATTGACGAAGTGGCGGCTACGGCGGGCACGGTGGGTTATGAATTGATGTGCGCACTGGCACCGCGTGTCCCCACCACAGTAGAAAAAGTTGATTTATAGCAATCAAATAGCCTTGTAGTCCAAGTATTTATTAATTAGTCAGCTATTAAATTTATAGCAAATACGTCGACTACAGTTAACCAATTCCAAAAAAATATGGGCTAAATGCAAAAGGCGCTACGCGCAACTCGCGCGGATAATGCATCTTGTGGAACATTAAGCTGGAGCCAATGGTGGATAAAGTAGTTTTGATTACAGGTGCCTCACGCGGCATCGGCGCGGCGAGCGCTTTGCTGGCTGCGCAAAAAGGCTGGGCGGTGGCGGTCAACTATCTGGCTAATTCGTTGGCTGCCGACGAAGTGGTGCGGCAGATTCGCGCAGCAGGTGGCACGGCCATGGCGATCAAAGCTGACGTCTCCATTGAAGCCGACGTACTGCGCATGTTTGAAACAGTTGATGCCAAGCTGGGCCGCTTGCAAGGCCTGGTAAACAACGCGGGGGTGGTGGATGTGGCTGCGCGGTTGGATGCTATGTCGGTTGCGCGCTTAGAGCGTATGTGGGCTACCAATATCACCAGCAGCTTTGTCTGTGCACGCGAGGCCGTTAAGCGCATGAGCACGCGCTACGGCGGCGCAGGCGGCAGCATTGTTAATTTGTCTAGTGCTGCGGCGCGCATGGGTTCACCCGGGCAGTATGTGGACTACGCCGCCAGCAAAGCGGCAATTGACACCTTCACCATGGGCTTGGCCAAAGAGGTAGCCACCGAAGGCGTGCGCGTCAACGGTGTACGCCCCGGCATTATTGACACTGACATCCACGCCAGTGGTGGACAACCCGACCGCGTGGTGCTGATGGGGCCGCAGGTGCCAATGCAGCGTGCCGGTACGGCGCTTGAAGTGGCGCAGGCCATTGTGTGGCTGCTGTCCGACGCAGCCAGCTACACCACGGGCTCGATCGTGGATGTGACGGGTGGGCGCTAAGATAGATGCCGTATAGTTAATTTTTTAACAGGACAGTGATTGTGACCTTGCCGTGTGTTTCTATATACAGCCGCTTAGCAACTACGATTTTTGTTGCGAGTATTTTTGCCAGTGCCTGCTTTGCACAATCTGTTGCCACGGTGCCCAAGTTTGTAGAAGAAACTGACTCTGCCGGGCTGCAAAGCCGCTTTGAAGGTGAGAGCGAGTTTTTAGTGGGCGGCGGTGTTGCCAGCTTTGACTGTGATGGTGATGGTTTGCCCGAGGTGTATGTCACAGCAGGTGTGAATAAAGCCAAGTTCTACCGCAATCGCAGCACACGCAGCGGGCCGATTAAGCTGGTAGAAGAGCGCTCAGGTCTAGAGCTGATCAATGCGATTGGTGCTTACCCGCTAGACGTAGATGGCGATGGCAACATCGACCTGGTGGTGCTGCGCGTGGGCGAGGTGCAGGTGTTCAAAGGCCTGGGGGCATGCAAATTTGAGCGCGCTACCGAGCCCTGGGGGCTGCAAAGCAGCAACGGCTGGCATAGCGCATTTGCAGCAACCTGGGAGAAGGGCAACAACTGGCCCACACTGGCTATTGGCACCTACACCGACCGCACCAAGCCCGAGTTTCCGTGGGGCAGCTGCACGCCAGGGTTCTTATTGCGCCCTGAGCAGAGTGGTAAAAAATTTGCAGCGCCTAGCAGCTTGGTGCCAGGCCATTGCGCTTTGTCCATGATGTTCACCGACTGGAACCGCTCGGGTGAAGCCGCACTGCGCGTGAGCAACGACCGTGAATATTACAAAAATGGGCAAGAGCAGTTATGGCGCGTCGCGCCCGGTCAAAGCCCGTCGCTGTACACAGCCACACAGGGCTGGAAGCCTCTGCAAATTTGGGGCATGGGTATTGCCAGCCACGACCTAAATGGCGATGGTTTCCCCGAGTATTACCTCACCAGCATGTCAGATAACAAGCTGCAGCAACTGGACAACCCTAACGCCGCTAAACCCAGCTATGTCGACACCGCTTTTAAGCGCGGCATCACCGCACACCGACCTTATGTAGGCGGCGACGTTCACCCGTCCACTGCTTGGCACTCTCAGTTTGCCGATGCCAATAACGATGGCTATGCTGACTTATTCATCGTCAAAGGCAATGTGTCTAACATGCCTGACTTCGCAATTCAAGATCCCAACAATTTACTTCTGCAAGACAGCTCTGGCAATTTCAAAGAGGTGGGCCAAGCCGCTGGTATTGCCAGCTTTAAGCGCGGGCGCGGCGGCATGATGGTAGACCTGAACGGCGATGGCATGCTGGACATGCTGGTGGTTAACCGCTGGGACAAAGCCCAATTGTGGCGCAACGTGGGCAGCGGTAGTGCCGATAAGCCGCAAGCCATGGGCAACTGGCTGCAACTTCGTTTAAAACAAAGTGGTGCTAACCGCGACGCTGTCGGTGCGTGGGTAGAAGTAGATTTAGGCGGACGAATGATTCGCCAAGAGCTGGCCGTTGGTGGTGGCCATGCCAGCGGGCATATGGGCTGGATGCATTTTGGCTTGGGTGCAGCCCAGCAAATTAAAGTGCGCGTGCAATGGCCCCATGGCGATTGGAGCCCATGGCACGCGGCCGCAGCCAATGCAAATTACACCGTTGACAAGGCCGCTGGCTTGCAAGTATGGAAAGCACCATGAAAACAATCTCTCCATTGTTCCGCTTACGGGCTAGCGTGACCGGTCTGGTCGCAGCGTTGTCCATCACATTCTTGTTACCCGCGCCCACAATTGCGCAAACCAACCCAGTCACGGTATATGTAACAACGGCTAAGCCTACCAGCGCCTATAGCGCCAGCGTAGCCACCGAGTGGTTTCAACTCGCACTGCAACTGATCCAACAAACCCCGGGCTTTAGCCCGCCGGTAGCAGCGCGTGCACTAGGCTATATGGGTTTAACGCTGTACGAGTCGGTAGTGCCAGGCATGCCTGACCGCATCAGCTTGGCAGGTCAGCTCAATGAACTGGCCTCTTTGCCGCAAACCCAGCCTGATGAACCACTGCATTGGCCCACCGTAGCCAATGCATCACTGGCCACCATGACGCGCATGATGTTCAGCAATGCCAGCGCCGAAAACAAAGCACGCATTGACCTGCTTGAGCGTAGCTTGCCTTTAAAGTACTCGCAAGATTTTGACCCCAGCGCAGTAAGTGCCGAGATCACCAACCGGTCTGAGACCTACGGCAAGCTCATGGCCATGGCGCTGATGACGTGGGCGCGCACAGACGGCGGCCACGAAGCTTGGGGCCCGTTGCGCCGCAACCAGCAAAACTATGTGCCGCCCAGTGGCGACGGCATGTGGTCTGCCACACCACCCGCCTTTGCTGCACCCTTATTGCCCAGATGGGGCGAGGTGCGGCCCTTTGTGCTGAAGACCGCTAGCGAGTGCCCAGCACCCTCGCCACCCGCCTACTCTGAAGTACCCGGCTCTGCCTTTTACAAAGAAGCCGCTGAAGTGCATCGTCTAAGTTTGCAGATTACACAAGAACAGCGTCAATATGCGCTGTACTGGGCTGATGACCCGGGCAAAACACCCACGCCTGCGGGCCACTGGGCTTTTATCGCTAATGATTTGCTTAGATTAAACAAAGCCGACCTGGCCACGGCAGCCCAAACTCTCGCTAAGCTGAATATGGCCATGGCCGATGCTTTTGTTGCTGCATGGCATACCAAATACACGCTGAATTTACTGCGCCCCGTCACCTACATCCAGCTGGGTATTGACAGCAACTGGGTGCCCACACTAATGCACACGCCGCCGTTTCCTGACTATCCATCGGGGCACTCGGTGCAGTCTAGTGCTGCAGCTGCCGTCATGAATGCGGCTTTTGGTGCCAGCACCCGTTTTGTCGACAACACGCACAACGACCGTGGTTGGGGGCCGCGAACATTTGCCACATTTGCAGTGGCAGCCGATGAGGCGGCATTGTCTAGGCTGTATGCAGGCATCCATTTCCGCGCGGCTGTGGCGGGTGGCCAGGTGCAAGGGCGTTGTGTGGCAGAAAAGATATTGGCATTGAAGTTTTCACCCTAGCTAGCTCTTTGGTACTCGCCGCTTACCAAAATAAACACTCTCATTCGCCTAGGTCAGGGTAATTCCTCATGTCAGGGTATGTGCTGTCTCGCACAATTAGTGTGTCGTTCAAACTAAGTTGTTTTTAACCCAACAAAGTACAACGATTTATTAACACTCTGCCTGATAAGGCATAAGAACTGGAGATGAGCATGAAGAAGTATCAATTAACCGCATTGGCGCTTGGCCTGTCAGCATTTGGCGCGTTTGCACAAACCACCGTAGGCGTAAGCTGGTCTAACTTTCAAGAAGAGCGCTGGAAGACCGACGAAGCCGCTATCAAAACGCAGCTGGAGAAGTCAGGCGCTAAGTACATCAGCGCGGATGCTGGCGGTTCTGCAGAAAAGCAGTTAGCTGACATCGACAGCTTGATCTCTAAAGGCGCAAAAGCTTTGATCATCTTGGCGATGGACAAAGACGCCATTTTGCCTGCTGTGGTCAAGGCTACCAAGCAGAAGATCCCCGTTGTAGCGTATGACCGCTTGATCGAAGCACCAGGCGTGTTCTACATCACTTTTGACAACGTAGAAGTGGGCCGCATGCAGGCACGCGCTATTTTGGCTGCCAAGCCAAAAGGCAACTACGTGATGATCAAAGGCTCACCAACCGACCCTAACGCTAACTTCCTGCGCGGCGGCCAACAAGAAGTCATTGACGCTGCTGTGAAAAAAGGCGACATCAAGATTGTGGGCGACGAGTACACCGACGGCTGGAAGCCTGAAGTTGCACAAAAGAACATGGAACAGATCATCACCAAAAACGGTGGCAAGATTGACGCTGTGATCGCCTCTAACGACGGTATGGCTGGCGGCGTAGTGGCTGCATTGACTGCTAAGGGCATCAAAGGCGTGCCAGTGTCAGGCCAAGACGGCGACCACGGTGCTTTGAACCGCGTAGCATTGGGCTCACAAACCGTGTCGGTCTGGAAAGATGCGCGTGACCTAGGTAAAGACGCTGCCGCTGCTGCAGTGGCCTTGGCCGCAGGCAAAAAAGTTGACGGTGCTAAGTCATGGAACGGCGGCGAGAAAAAGATTGCGCTACAAGCTCAGTTCTTAAAGCCCGTGCCTGTGACGGTTGCCAACCTTGACCTGGTCGTGAAAGCTGGCTGGATCAAGAAAGACGACTTGTGCAAAGGTGTTGACAAGGCCACTGGCCCTGCAGCCTGCAAGTAAACCACCCCGCGCAATAGCGCTCTGGTAATTCCAAAACTGCGGGCTACTGGCCCGCAGTTTTGTTTTGATGATCAACTTATCGGTTGAGGGAGATGCACGTGAACAATACATTAACAGCTTTAAAGCAAGCGGCCATTGACTGGCGATTAGTACTGATGGCCACAGTTCTTGCAGCGATCGCCATCACATTCAATATCTTATCCGGCGGTATTTTTCTATCGCCAGAAAACCTGTACAACATTGCCCAGCAAACCGCCGTAGTGGGCATTGTGTCCACCGTGGTGGTACTGGTCATCGTGGCACGGCACATCGATTTATCGGTCGGCTCTGTCATGGGGTTTGTGGGCGTGTTGATCGCCACACTCATGTACACCGGTGGCTGGTCGTGGCCAGCGGCCTCCCTAGCCGGCTTAGCCGTAGCAATCGCAGTGTCGATGTACCAAGGTGCGCTGACTGCCATGCTGGGCGTGCCTTCATTTGTGGTGACTCTGGGCGGGCTCATGTCGTTCAGAGGCGCGGCATTTTTGGTGGCCGACGGTAAAACGCAGCCTGTCACGGATGAATTTTTTCAGCGCTTGGGTGGTGGGTTTGATGGTGCCGTGGGCACCACCACCAGCTGGGTGCTGGCGGGCCTGATGTGCGCTGCACTGGTGTGGGCTACGCTGAGCAAGCGCCGCGCCAAAAGCACCTATGAGATAGCCAACAACCCTTTGTGGTTAGACGCTGGCATTGTGCTGGTTCCTGTGCTCATTGTCTTAGGCTTTACCGCGTCTATGAACGGTTACCAAATTCCTAGCAAAGACGCACCGCAAGGTATCCCTATCCCCGTGCTGATCTGGGCTGGCGTGGCTATGCTGCTATCATTTTTAGTGCATCGCACACGCTTTGGCCGCTACGTGTTTGCGATGGGCGGCAACCCTGAAGCGGCGGCACTAGTGGGCATTCCCGTCAGGCGCGTGACTTTGATGCTGTTTGCGCTGATGGGTGTGCTGATTACCATTGCAGCGATTGTGTCCATTGCACGTTTAAATGCAGGCACCAACTCACTAGGCACCAGCATGGAGCTGTATGTGATTGCGGCTGCCGTTATCGGCGGTACGGCTTTGGCGGGGGGTAGCGGTTCAATATTAGGCTCGGTGCTCGGTGCATTAATCATGCAGTCGATAGACAGCGGCATGCTGCTACTAGACGTATCGATTGGCGTGCGCTACGTGATCATCGGTCAGGTGTTGATTGCCGCCGTGGTGTTTGATGTGCTGTACCGTAAGTTCACTGGAGACACCGTATGAGCACCGCTGACACCAATGCATGTCTCGTGCAGATGCGCAATATTCATAAAGCGTTTGGCGGTGTGCATGCTGTAGAAGATGCCAGCATTAATTTATACCCGGGTGAAGTGGTGGCACTACTAGGCCACAACGGTGCGGGTAAATCCACGCTGATGAAAATGCTAGCGGGTGCCTACCCCATCGACAGCGGCGAGGTGTTTATCAATGGTAGCAAAGCGACTATTCGTACGCCACTTGATGCGCAGCAACTGGGCATTGAGTCGATCTACCAAACTTTGGCACTGGCCGATAACCTCGATTCTGTGGCGAATTTATTTTTAGGCCGCGAGCTGCTGACACGCTGGCGCACGCTGGACGACCATCGCATGGATGCCGATGCGCGCAAAGTATTTTCACGCTTGAATAAGAACTTTAAAAACGTGCGCACGCCAGTACGGCGTCTGTCTGGTGGCCAACGTCAAGTGGTCGCTATTTCGCGAGCTATCTATTTCAACGCCAAAATTTTGATCATGGACGAGCCCACTGCTGCATTAGGCCCTGAAGAAACCGCGATGGTGGGTAACTTGGTTCGCCAGCTCAAAGCCGAAGGCGTGGGCATTTTCTTAATCAGCCACGATATGCACGATGTATTTGCGCTTAGTGACCGTTTAGCAGTGATGAAGAACGGCCGCGTTGTGGGCACCTACCAAACCCAGGATGTGACTGAAGATGAGGTTTTGGGCATGATCATTGGCGGGAAAAAACCCGAAGGCAAAACACAAAGTCAGCGCGCACCTGCCTAGCAGCACGAGCCATGAAAACTACAGGCGATCAACAACTTGTTAAGCACATTAACCGCAGTGTTTTGCTGCGCTTAGTGCGCGCCCGCCCGGGCCTGTCCAGAGCGCAACTGGCGACCGAAAGCGGCCTGACCAAATCCACCGTAGGCTTATTGACTAAAGAGCTACTGGAAGAAGGTTGGTTAGAAGAGTCTGACGTTACTACGCAAGCGGGCTTGGGGCGACCGTCAACGCCGTTGCAGATCAATGGCAAAACACGCGGCCTGATGGGCGTTGAGTTAGCAGTTGACTGCATTCGCGCAGTGGGCGTATCTTTGCTCGGCGAAGTGATCTGCTCTGAGCATGAAAAACTCAATAGCCTTGTACCAGACCAAGTGTGCCAACAACTAGCCCAATTGGTGGCCAAGGTGTACGCGCAACTGGTCTACAGCGGTTTTCAGCCCTCGGGACTTGGTGTGGGGCTGCCAGGCGCTTTTGATGAAGCGACGGGTGCCGTATGGTTCGCTCCTAACTTAGCTTGGCGCCAAGTCAACATACTGCCCAAGATTCTCAGCGCCCTAGGTAAGCAAGGCATACCTAACATGCCTGTGCATGTACAAAACGATGCCGATGCGGGTGCGTTGAGTGAATATGAGTTTGTCTCGGGGGTTACCAACAGTGCTTTAGTTTTTGTGGCGTGCGGTGTGGGCGTAGGGGCGGGCATCGTACTGAACGACCGCTTGTTCACCGGCGCCCAAGGTATGGCGGGTGAAATAGGCCACAGCATCATGCAAATAAATGGCCCGCTGTGCAGCTGTGGCCGCTTAGGGTGCGCTGAGACTTTCATAGGCGCTAAAGCCGTTGCGCGTGATATAGCCCAAACAGGCCAGGCAAACCAAGCTGGGACTTACCTAGGCATACTCATCCACAATTTATGGACCACATTTAACCCCAGCGCAATCGTGCTGGGCGGTGCGTCCTGTATTGAGAACCCCCATATGGTTCGCGTTGCGCAACATGTGCTGAGCGAACATGCCGCACGCTCGGGTATCTCTGCACCACCACTACGCACCGCGCGCTATGGCCTGCTGGCCAGCGCGGTAGGTGCAGCAGCTTTGGTGTTGCATCACTACTTGCAACCACTACCCACTAAGCAAGCCCAACTGGTGCGGCAACTAGGTGATGCCGACATCCCAGAATTGCCATCCACTTCATTGAACAAAGGACAAGACCATGCCATCGTATTTTCATAACATTGCACCTGTAACTTATGAGGGCCCCGATTCTGCCAACCCATTGAGCTTTAAGTGGTACGACCGCAATAAGGTAGTGCTGGGCAAGACCATGCAAGAGCATCTGCGCTTTGCAGTCTGTTATTGGCATAGCTTCTGCTGGAACGGGTTTGACCCGTTTGGCTACGACGGTACTTTTGAGCGGCCTTGGCAACACATGGCTGACCCCATGCAAGCGGCTATCGCCAAGGCGGACGTGGCGTTTGAGTTCTTTCAAAAACTGGGAGCGCCGTACTACTGCTTTCATGATCGTGATGTAGCGCCCGAAGGTGCTACGCCACGTGACAGCGTGAATAACCTGCGCAAAATGGTGGATGTGCTGGGCGCTAAACAACAAGCCACTGGCATGAAACTGCTTTGGGGCACCGCCAATCTGTTCAGCCACCGACGCTTTATGTCGGGTGCCTCAACCAATCCTGACCCCGCAATTTTTGCCTTGGCCGCCGTTCAGGTTAAAGAAGCCATGGACGCCACCTTGAAACTCGGTGGCGAAAATTATGTGTTGTGGGGAGGCCGTGAAGGTTATGAGACCCTACTCAACACCCGTGTAGGCCATGAGCTAGACCAAATGGGGCGTTTCCTGACTATGGTGGTGGAGTACAAACACAAAATTGGCTTCAAAGGCGCTATCTTGATTGAACCCAAACCACGCGAGCCCTCAAAACATCAGTACGACTTTGACACCGCGACTGTGTACGGATTTTTACGCCGCTACGGGCTTGAAAAAGAAATCAAGGTCAATATCGAGGCCAACCATGCCACCTTGTCGGGCCATAGTTTTGAGCATGAGATTGCTACCGCGATTGATTTAGGCATTTTTGGCTCGATCGACATGAACCGTGGTGACATGCAGTGCGGCTGGGACACAGATCAGTTTCCCAACAACATTCCTGAAACCGCGTTGGCGATGTATTTAATTTTGCAAGCGGGCGGCTTTACGACGGGTGGGCTGAACTTTGACTCTAAGGTACGCCGCCAGTCTATTGACCCTGAGGACATGTTCTACGGGCACATTGGCGGTATGGATGTATCTGCGCGCGCGCTATTGATTGCAGAAAAAATGATCCTAGATGGTCAATTGGAAAAACACATTGCACAGCGCTACGCTGGCTGGAGCACACCATTGGGTCAAGATATTTTGCAAGGCCGTGTTGCTTTAGACGCATTGTCTGAGCAGGTGCTGTCGCACAACCAAGACAGTAAGCCAGTTTCAGGTCGTCAAGAGTATTTAGAAAATTTGCTCAATAAGTATATTTAAGGCAACACGCTAGCGCATAAGGGCGCTGCCTCGGGTGCGACTACACTGTGGCCTATGGAAACCAAAGCACTTGTTACCCTTTTAGCCATTGTTAATCCCTTGGCTTGCGTGCCCTTTTTTATCCACTACACGCAGGGCTTTTCGCCTGAATTGCGGCGGCAAACTATCATTATTTCCAGCTTCACTACTTTTTTGGTAATTGCCATCAGCGCGCTGCTGGGTTTGAAGATATTAGAGTTTTTTGGCATTACCTTGGCTAGCTTTCAGGTGGGCGGTGGCATGCTGCTGCTCACTTCTTCTTTGGCTATGCTCAACGCGCAACCTGCCGAGGCAAAGTCAGCGCAAAGTGAACTGGACGATCACTCCGTACGCACCAGCGTAGCGGTGGTGCCACTGGCTATACCGCTTTTAACCGGCCCAGCCACCATGTCTACCGTGGTGATTTATGCCGAGAAAGCTAAAACATTTTGGCAGCTAGGCACTTTGGTGGGCTATGGTGTGGTTATCGCACTGGCTACGGCGCTGTGCTTTAGCCTGGCCCAGCCGATAGCACGCGTTTTGGGCAAAACAGGTATCAACGTCATGACACGACTGATGGGTTTGATCCTGGCCGCCTTGGCCGTAGAAGTGATGGCCGATGGTTTGCAAAAGTTATTTCCTGCTTTAGGGCGTTGATTTTTTTATTTGATTGCTATGCAGCAATTGCTTTTATTAGAAGACGACCCCGCTATTGCGGGTGCTGTTGTCTTCGCACTTGAGCGTGAGGGTTATTGTGTAACGCACTGCACTTTGGTGCGCGATGCGCGTGCACACTGGGCAGCGCAGCGGCCCGATGCCATGATCTTGGACATTGGCTTGCCTGACGGCAATGGCTTAGATTTGTGCCGCGAAATTCGCCAAACTAGTAACACCCCAGTACTCATGCTGAGCGCGCGTGGCGAAGAGCTCGACCGCGTGCTGGGCCTAGAGCTGGGTGCAGATGACTACATGGCCAAACCCTTTAGCCCGCGTGAGCTGGTAGCGCGTGTGCGCGCTTTGCTGCGCCGCAGTGCAGCGGCACCCGACAAAGTAGCGCCTGCCCAATTGCCCAGCCTGGCTGTAGATTTTGCGGGGCAACGCATTACGCTCCACAGTCAACCCCTTGAGCTTACGCGCAGGGAATTCGGGCTATTGACCAAGCTGCTTGAGGCGCCCGGGCGCATCTACGCGCGCGAAGCATTGCTCAATGCCGTGTGGGGAACAGACGCCGACAGTACTGACCGCACCGTAGACACCCACATCAAAACCTTGCGGGCTAAGCTGCGCGCACAGGGTGACACCCGCGAATATATCAACACCCACCGAGGCATGGGTTACAGCATTACCGTACATACGCAGGCATCGCCATGAAGCTGGGGATTCGGCTGCTGTTTGCATTTTTCGTCATCAACGGCATTGCTGCGTTTTTTGTACTGCGGGTGTTTACGGCAGAAATTAAACCGAGTGTGCGTGAGGTGATGGAAGACATCATGGTAGACACTGCCAATTTGCTGGCGGAATTGGCTAGTGATGACTTGGCTGCAGGCAAGCTGCAAGATGGCCAGTTTGCTACGCAAGTGCGCAGCTATGCTAGCCGGCCTATTGATGCGCAAATTTGGGGTTTGGCCAAGCAGTCGCTAGATTTTAGGGTCTACGTAACAGATGCCAAAGGCGTGGTAATGTTCGACTCTGAGAACATTGCGCAAGGCCAAGACTATTCTCGCTGGCGCGATGTGGCGCTGACCTTGCGAGGCGAATACGGTGCACGCGCCACGCGCGAGGTGCAGTCTGATGACCGCAGCTCTGTGATGTATGTTGCCGCGCCAGTCTTGCACAAAGGCAAGATCATTGGCGTGCTTACTGTGGCTAAACCCGTTAGCACCATCCAAGACTTTATTGACCGCGCAGAGCGCAAGGTGGTGCGCAGCGGGCTCACTTTACTAGGCTTGTCGGCAGCGCTGGGTGTACTGGTTACTTTGTGGATTGTGTGGAACATTCGCAAGCTGCGAACCTATGCTTTGAGCGTGCAAGCCGGGCAAAACCTGCCTGTGCCCGACGCCCCAGGAGAGCTGGGCGACTTAGCGCGCGCCATGCAGGCTATGCGCGAGCGATTAGAGGGGCGTGAATACATCGAAAACTATGTACGCGCCTTAACCCATGAGCTGAAAAGCCCCATGGCGGCCATTCGTGCATCAGGCGAGCTACTGCAAGACGAGCTAAGCGCCAAAGACCGTGCGCAGTTTGCGGGCCAAGTGATAGCGCAAAGCCAACGCGCGCAGCGCCTTGTAGAGCGCATGCTGGAGCTGACCAAACTTGAGCAGCTTGCGGTGAGCAATGGGCAACTAAAAATCACCGCAGCAGTTAACTTAAACGACTGCGTGCAGGACGCTATATCAGGAATGCAGGCTCAGATTGCTATAAAAAACATAGCTGTCCGAGCAATAAATACTTGGACTACCTGCCAAATTGATAGGGAATTAGTGGTTTTAGCTATCAGTAACCTGCTGGAGAACGCCATTGACTTTTCTAGCGCGGGTGGGCAGATTGATATCACCTGCACAAACACGGGCTCAGGCACAGGCATCGTCGTGCAAGACTACGCTGGCGGCGTGCCCGAGTACGCGCTAACACGCATGGGTGAACGCTTTTTCAGCACCCCCAGGCCCGATGGCCAGCGCAGTGGTTCAGGTTTGGGCTTAGCCATTGTGCGGCAAATTATGGCCTTGCATGGCGGCAAACTGCTGCTGTCCAATGCACTGGGTGGTTTGCGCGCAGAGCTGGTATTTAAAGCCTGATGCGTGATTTAGATCACCTCTTGCGGCGGGTTTTAAGCCCGAGTTCACACACGCTTCACATACTTCATTAGCCGCTCACGCACTTGGCTAACACTGCATGCACCTTAACCTTGATGGAGTGCAGTGTGAAATATATATGGATTGTGAAAGTAGGGGCCTTACTGGCTGTTGTGGTGGCTTTGATGTTTGGCCTGGGCTTAATACGCGATGTCGTGCAAGACCGAGCTAGCCATAAAGACTCTGCGGCTAACAGCGTAGCGCAAAGTATTGCTGGCAGCCAAACTGTGGTGGGCCCGGTAATCCATAGCGCTTGCGTAGAAACATGGGACGTTAAAGGCCCCAATCAAAGCGTTGTCGAAGAGCGCCGTGAGTTCATGCTGATGGCGTTGCCAGAGAATCTGAGCATTACATCGAATGTGGGGCTTGAGACGCGCACGCGCAGCTTGTATCCCATCAATGTCTTCACCCTGAAGGCTCAGCTGGTTGCGCAGTACCCCAGCCTAGAAAAGCTCAAACCCGCCAGCACGGTGAAAAACTCGCGTGTGAATTGTGGCGCACCGATTGTGATGCTGTCAGTCGACGACCCACGCGGAGTCCGCAATGCCAAACTACAAGTGGGCGGGCAAGACTACAAGTTCAAAGCGGGCACCTTCCACCCCGTTTTTAGCCGGGGTGTTCATGCGGCTTTGCCCGACAGTATGCGCTACAGCACCGAGGCGGTAAACGTCACCGTAGATCTAGAGCTGGTGGGCACAGAGCGTTTGTCCATCGTGCCGCTGGGAGAGACAACCCAAGTACGCATGCAAAGCAACTGGCCACACCCCTCGTTTGGCGGGCGGTTTGCGCCCGCTGATCGCAGCATTACCGAACAAGGATTTGAGGCCAGCTGGCGCGTTAGCTCCATGGCAACCAACGCTGGGCAAGGCGTGCTGCATGCGCGCCCCACCTGTGACAATCGTAGCGACGACCACAGCGACTCTGCCCAAGCTACCGTGGCTTATGCCGCGACCGCTGCCGTAGCCTCTGCCGCGCACGATGTTGCACGCGATGCTGCTAACAGCGCAACAGCCCGTTCTGTCAGCTCAGCTTCGGTCTCTGCAGCGGGTGCTACACCTGCATTTAAGGGCTGTACAGAGACTTTGCAGGTCGCTTTTGTTGACCCTGTCAACCCATATTCTTTAAGCGACCGCGCCAGCAAATATGGTGTGCTGTTTATTGCCCTGACCTTTTTAGCGGTAGGTTTGTTTGAGTTAATGCACAAACTGCGAGTGCACCCGGTGCAATATTTTTTAGTCGGTAGTGCCTTGTCGATTTTCTTTTTGTTGCTGGTCAGCTTAAGTGAGCACATGAGTTTTAACGCCTCCTACGCCATCGCGGCTTTGTCCTGCGTGTCCCTGCTGGCCTATTACGCCAGCCATATGTTGGGTGGTATACGCAGGGGCATTCCTTTTGGTTTAGGTATTGGCCTGTTGTATGGTTTGCTGTTTGTGCTGCTGCAACTAGAGCAAACCGCCTTGGTAGTAGGTGCTGTGGCCATGTTTATGGTGCTGGCTGCGGTCATGGCGCTGACACGCAAGATTGACTGGTACCGTTTGGGCCAAAGCCCTGCTGTGAAAGAGGCTTGAATATGTTTCTAGCGCATCTTCCTGCGGGTTATTTAGTGGGCGCAAGCATCGCACGCAAGTGGCCGCAGGCTATGTCACCTATGGCTTGGGCGGCTGTGCTGCTGGGCAGCGTGGCACCCGATCTTGATTTGCTGTATTTTTATCTCTTGTCTGACCACAGCATTAACCACCATGTGTACCCGCCGCATGTACCTTTAGTCTGGCTTGTTACTACCTGCTTGGGTGGGCTGTGCTTATGGCATGGGCCGCAGCGCTGGCGTGTGGTGTGGGCCATGTTTTGTACGGGCTCGTTGCTGCACTTGGTGCTCGACACTGTGTCTGGCGGCATCTGGTGGTTATGGCCTTGGGTCACCACGCCTTATGTGCTGATGGTAGTGCCCAGACGCTTTGATAATACTTGGCTTAACCTCATAAGCCACCCTTCATTGCTGCTAGAGCTAATCATCATGGCGTGCAGTTGGCAGCAATGGCGCGCGCGTGACAAGCCCGTGCCTTTGCCTTTGCCTTTGCGGGTCAAGCATGCACTGCTGCAACCCAAACGGCCCTATCGAACTTTTCTGTAATGGCTACATCTGCTCCCAGGGCAGGCCGTCAAAACGCCAGCCGCTGGAGGTGCTGCGGTGAAATTGGGCGTTCAGTTCGCCCTCAAAACCGTGCAGGATGTTGGTTACATCGGTAAAGCCTGCGGCCTCTAGCGCAAGCGCGGCGTCCACCGTGCGTTTGCCACTGCGGCAAATCAAATAGACGGGGCGCTGCTTGGCTGCATCGCCAATGCCCGCCTCGCGTGCTACCGCTTGGGCAAATTTAGCTGGGTCTGCCTGCAAATCAGGGTACTCGTACCACGGAATATTTTCTACACCGGGCGGGCGGCCTACATACAACGACTCGATCTCCATCCGCACGTCTATAAATAGTGCGTTCGGGGTGCTTTGTATGGCCTGCCAAGCGGCGCGAGGTTCTAAATGTTTCACAGCCTTATTATCTCTAAGTTTGCCCAAGTCTTTCTACAATAGCGTTTATGAACCAGCTAACCTACACCCGCGGCCAAGCACTGCCCGCCATCTTGTCCCAACGCATCGCCATTTTGGACGGCGCGATGGGCACCATGATCCAACGCTTTAAGCTGGGCGAGGCGCAGTACCGTGGCGAGCGCTTTAAAGACTTTCACAAAGACGTTAAGGGCAACAACGAGCTACTCAGCCTCACCCGCCCTGATGTCATCAGTGACATTCACGAAAAGTACTTGGCTGCGGGTTGCGATTTGATCGAGACCAATACCTTTGGTGCCACCACGGTCGCTCAGGCCGACTACGACATGCAAGACTTGGCCCGCGAGATGAACTTGCAATCAGCCAAGCTAGCGCGCGCAGCCTGCGACAAATTCAGCACGCCCGACAAACCGCGTTTTGTGGTGGGCGCTTTGGGCCCCACACCCAAAACCGCCAGCATCAGCCCTGACGTGAACGACCCCGGCGCACGTAACGTGAGTTTTGAAGAACTGCGCGCCGCCTACTACGACCAGATTGATGCCTTGGTGCAAGGCGGCTCTGATGTGTTGCTGGTGGAAACCATTTTCGACACACTCAACGCTAAAGCTGCTTTGTTTGCGATTGACGAGTATTTTGAAGCCAGTGGCGAGCGCCTGCCGCTCATCATCAGCGGCACCGTGACGGATGCATCAGGCCGTTTGCTCAGCGGCCAAACCGTCACCGCGTTTTGGCACAGCGTGCGCCATGCACAGCCCTTGGCTGTGGGCCTTAACTGCGCGCTGGGTGCGGCGCTCATGCGCCCCTACATACAAGAGATGGCACGCGTGGCGGGCGACACCTTCATCAGCTGCTACCCCAACGCGGGCTTGCCCAACCCCATGAGCGAGACCGGCTTTGACGAGACCCCTGAGGTCACTTCGCGTTTGTTGCATGAGTTTGCCAAAGAGGGTTTGGTCAATATCGTGGGCGGCTGCTGCGGTACCACGCCTGAGCATATTGAAGCGATCCGTCTTGCGGTAGAGCCACTGAAGTCGCGTGCTGTCACCCGGTCGTTTTTCTACAAAGAGGCTGCATAAGCGCTGTGAATAGCCTTTCTATGGCTTTTACCAATCAAATATGCTGGTAGTCCAAGTATCTATTGATTAGTTTGCTATTATTTATATAGTAATACTGTTCTTGATCGTTTGCGATCATCCATAAAAAAGGGCTCTTACAAGAGCCCTTCTATTTAACCCTTAACTTCCGTTTTCTTCTTTAAGAAACTTGGTAAGTTAAATTGCGGCGGCACGCCCATGCTCTTGTTAATCAGCCACTGCTGGGCAATTGACAGCACGTTGTTGGTAATCCAGTACAGCACCAAGCCGGCGGGGAAGAAGAAGAACATGATGGAAAACGCCAGTGGCATGTACCACATCAGCTTGGCTTGCATCGGGTCTGGTGGTGCGGGGTTGAGCGCGGTTTGCAGCATGGTGGTGGCCGTCATGATGACTGGCAGCAAAAACCACGGGTCAGGAATCGACAAGTCTCTGATCCATAGCATCCAAGGCGCGCCCCTGAACTCGACTGACGACAACAGCACCCAGTACAGCGCAATAAACACTGGGATCTGCACCATGATAGGAAAGCAGCCGCCCATGGGGTTGACTTTTTCTTCCTTGTAAATTTTCATCATCTGCTGCTGCATTTCTTGCGGCTTGTCTTTCAAGCGCTCGCGCATTTCCATGATCTTCGGGTTCACGGCTTTCATCTTGGCCATGCTGCGATACGCCTGTGCATTCAGCCAATAGAACGCCGCCTTGATCAGCAACACCAAGGCAATAATCGTCCAGCCCCAGTTGCCAATATAACCGTGCAGCTTGTCCATAACCCAATACATGGGCTTGGCCAAAATCGTTAACCAGCCGTAGTCTTTGATCAACTCTAGGCCGGGGTATAAAGCCTCTAAGTTGTTTTCAACTTGAGGGCCAATAAACAAACGGGTCTCGGTGGTTTGGGTTGCGCCAGGTGCAATCAATGCAGGTGGAATCATCATGCCCACCGCATATAAATTGTCTTTTACTTTGCGCATGAAGATGTCGCGCGCAATGCCATCCCCGAGCAGCCAAGCGCTGGCAAAGTAATGCTGCGCCATGGCTACATAACCACCTGTGGACTTGGTTTGGATATCAACTTTGTTTTTCTCGATATCGCTGAACTCTACTTTTTGGTATTTCTTCTCGGTGGTATAGGCCACTGGGCCGGTAAAGGTGCTGTAGAAAGATGATTCGCCCACAGGCTTGTTACCGTCGCGCACCAGCTGTGTGTACAGCTGCACTGACACTGGTGCACCGCTGGTGTTAACGGCTTCGTGCTTTACGCCGATATCATAGGCACCGCGTTTGAACGTATAGGTTTTGATGTATTTCACGCCACCCAATTCGGCAGACTCTAAACGCACTACCAATTCGTTTTGGCCATCCTTCATGGCGCGCTCGCCCGTAATAGTCATGGGGGTAAATTGGTTAGGCAATGCAGGTTGATTGGCCACACCCACCAGACCGCTTTGTGCCTCATAGGCGCGTGCCGAGCTGTTGTCTAGCAACACAACATTGCGCTTGCCGTCTTTGGTGTCGTCAAAATGCTTGAACAGCTCAGCGCGCACAATGCTGCCGCCTAAGCTGCTGATATTGAGCTTGAATAAGTCGGTGGTAATCTCGTGTATTGTGGCCGCTTGCACCGCTACTGGAGCGATGGGAGCCATTGGGGTCACGCCACCCGCTACTGCGGGTGCTGCAGCCGAGGTGGCGGCAGGCACCGCACCCGCAGCGGATGCTGGCGGTACCGCGCTATTGGCCGCCGGTGTTGCTACCATGGGCTTTTTAGCCGACGGAAAAAACGTGGCGGTATTGCCGTTGTGCACTTGCCAGGCGTCCCATAGCAAGATCATGGAAAAACCAAAGATCACCCACAAAATAGAGCGGCGAATATCGTTCATAACAAAGTCTTAGATACAGAAGTGGGGCGCGTTGCAGGCTGGGTGCCTGCAGGCAAAGATGGGGCTGCGTTAGGCAGCCAACGGGAAAATAACTTGGGCGCAGTAATTTGCGCAGGCACGGTATCTAGGCCGCCATCACACCATGGGTGGCACCGCACAATCCGCGCGGCCGCCAAATAACTACCGCCAGCAGCGCCATGCAGCTTTAAAGCATCCAGTGCATACGCAGAGCAGGTGGGGGTAAAACGGCAACCTGAGCCCAGCGACGGGCTTAACAGCAATCGATAGCCTTGTACTAGGGCAATTAACCCGCGCTGAGGTAACTGCAGCAACCACATCATGGCGTAGCCTTTTGCAGCAATGTTTGCAGTTCAGTGCGTACAGCGCGTTTGAGTGCGTCCGACGTGGCGCTGATAAATTGCGTGCGTGAAAACTCAGCACGCAAGCGCACCACGTAGTGACCTGCGGTTAGCTGGGGCGCTAGGGCTTCACTCACTGCGTATACCTGTCGTTTAATGGTGTTGCGCGTTACAGCACGCCGAGCCCATCGTTTTGGGTTCGTCACACCGACCGCCAAGCTGGGCGCTACGGTGTAGTGCAGCGCAAAATGAGAAGATTTAGCGATGATGCGGCCTGCAAAGACCGCATCGAACTGCGCTTTAGAAACTAGGTGCGCAAGCAAAGAAGCAAAGCTTAGACAGCCAGGCGCTTGCGGCCTTTGGCGCGACGTGCATTGATCACAGCGCGGCCACCGCGGGTTGCCATGCGAACTAGGAAACCGTGTGTACGGGCGCGGCGAGTTTTCGAGGGTTGGTAAGTACGTTTCATGGTGAACTCTAAGTAAAAGCTTTGCGCGGTGCTTGGGCGACTGCCCTGCTAGTTCCCGCGCTGGTGTTTCGCAGCATGTGCATTAAGCTGATGGGCCCTACTTGATCATAGTGGCCCGTCCTCAGTGCATGCGCTTGGCGAAACCTAGCATTATCGCAAAATATGAGCTAAAAATCCAGATGTATCAAGCATTTAGTGTGTTTTTCGTGGGATTTGCATGAGCTTGCGGTGCGCGCCTTATTTTTGGGCTTTTGCGCTTTTTTTACACCTTTTTTGATTGTGGATAACCTTTGTCCACGCTACAATAAGGGCTTGAATTTTCTAGACATATCCACAATAACAAGGTTAGCGTATTAATGGCTGAGGGACACATCGCGTCGGGCGCGCAAGCGGGGCTTTCACCGCCTGATCTATGGGGCGCATGCCTAGCGCAGCTGGCCCAAGAGCTGCCCGAACAGCAATTCAATACTTGGATTAAACCCCTGCTGGCCACCGTGTCTGAGGACGCCTCGCGGATTACCGTTTTAGTGGGCAACCGATTCAAACTTGACTGGATACGGGCCCAATATGCAGGCCGTATAGCCTCTTTACTAGACCAGCTAAGCCGCAATTTCTCTGGCCAATCTACCACCCTTGAGTTAGCGCTCGCTCCGCGAGAAAGCCCCGTAAAACAAACGCCATCTGTTGTCAATGCAGATGCAAGCCACTATGCTGACGCGCCCACTGAAACCACTGCGTTTGCAGATGATGCGCAAGACCAAGGTTTTAAAACCCGGCTCAACACCGCTTTAACTTTTGACGCCTTGGTAGAGGGCACTG
Organism: Polaromonas sp.; assembly: GCA_031415895.1. GTDB lineage: Bacteria > Pseudomonadota > Gammaproteobacteria > Burkholderiales > Burkholderiaceae_C > JAAFIP01. The sequence continues at coordinate 20,467 of JANOSN010000260.1, forward strand.
CCAACCGCATGGCGCGCGCGGCCGCACTGCATGTGGCCAGCAATTTGGGCAACCTATACAACCCCTTGTTTATCTACGGCGGTGTCGGTTTAGGCAAAACCCACTTGATGCACGCCATCGGCAATTATTTACTGGCTGAAAAGCCAGCCGCCAAAGTTCTCTACATCCATGCCGAGCAGTTTGTCAGTGATGTGGTTAAGGCCTATCAGCGCAAGACTTTTGACGAGTTCAAATATAAGTACCATTCCCTAGATTTACTGCTTATTGACGATGTGCAGTTCTTTGCTAACAAAGACCGCACCCAAGAAGAGTTCTTCAACGCCTTTGAAGCGCTGCTAACCAAAAAATCTCATATTGTGATGACCAGCGACACCTATCCCAAGGGCTTGGTCGACATTCACGAGCGCTTGGTGTCACGCTTTGACTCTGGCCTCACCGTTGCCATTGAGCCGCCCGAGCTAGAAATGCGCGTAGCCATTTTGATCAGTAAAGCCCGCAACGAAGGCACCGAAATGCCCGAAGAAGTAGCTTTCTTCGTAGCCAAAAACGTGCGCTCTAACGTGCGCGAGCTAGAAGGCGCGCTGCGCAAAATTTTGGCCTATTCGCGCTTTAACCAAAAAGACATCTCCATACCGCTAGCGCGCGAGGCGCTGCGAGACCTGCTGTCGATCCAAAACCGGCAAATTGGGGTCGAGAACATCCAAAAAACCGTAGCCGACTACTACAAGATCAAAGTCGCTGATATGTACAGCAAAAAGCGCCCGGCCAGCATTGCCCGCCCACGCCAGATCGCCATGTACCTGGCCAAAGAACTTACCCAAAAGAGCCTGCCTGAAATTGGCGAGCTATTTGGTGGCCGTGACCACACCACCGTGCTGCACGCGGTACGCAAGATAGGCGCAGAGCGCCAAACCGTGACCGAGCTGAACCAGCAACTGCACGTGCTAGAGCAAACGCTGAAAGGATAAAAATGGCAATAAAACACCTAAAGAATAACTATGGGGATACTTTTGGGATAAGCCACCACTTATCCACAGGCTGCCTCAAAACAGCAAAGTTATCCCTACACTGCACGGGCAAGCCAAGCGGTTTAAACACAGGCTTAGCAAGACGCTAAATCTATGATTAAACAGGCGAAAATACGCTTATCCACATAAAAGTACTGTGCTTACTACTACTACTATCTTTAATTAACTAAATACAAGCTAAGAGGTTGACATGATCGTTCTGAAGGCAACGCAAGAAAAGCTACTCTCCACACTGCAGTCCGTATCGGGCATTGTGGAGCGCAGGCACACCCTGCCCATTCTGGCCAACGTGTTGATTCGCAAAACTGGTGACCAGCTACAACTGACCACCAGCGATTTAGAAATCCAAATTCGCACCGGCGCGCAGATGGACGGTGACGCAGGCAACTTCACCACCACCGTGGGCCCACGTAGCTGGCCAGCCACATGCGCGCGTGGTTGTGCAGCATGCCGGTGGCGTAGAGCGTGCGCACCGCCTCGTCCACCACCGGCACCCCGGTGCAGCCCTGGCGGACATCGGCTGGCAGTTCGCCCGCGTAGGCCTCGTCGGGCAGCAGCCCTTCGTGCAGCGAGTGCAGGATGCCGTCACCCCGGTGCTGCCAGACATGGCGGAAGTAGGCACGCCAGCCCAGTTCG
>JANOSN010000261.1:0-2238 GCA_031415895.1 Polaromonas sp.
TGCAGCGACGGCGCGCGGCGCACGATGCTGTCGAGCTGGTAAATAGCGGCGCTGACAGGCTCGGTGGCAACTACATCACAACGAACCACGGCTTGGGTGGCATTGCTCAGTTTATCCGCAGCCACTATCTCAGCACCAGCAGGGATAACTTTAGCCAATACATCTTGTGAAGATTCAAAGTCAAAGCCCGTTAAGCCCAGCATATTGCCCAAGACACGCAAAACTTTCCACGCAGGACGGGTATCACCCAAAGGCTTGACCACACCATGGAAGCTTTGTACTCGGCCTTCAGCGTTGATAAAAGTACCTGCAGTTTCAGTGAATGGCGCAATTGGCAACAGAACGTCGCTGCAATCCATATTGGCTTTGAACGGGCTCAGCGTCACCACCATGTCGGCCTTGAAATCTGTGCGGTTTGCGCTGTCAAACTTAGGCTCAGTGTTGAGCAAAATAGCTGCACGTAAACCACCACCTAACATTTGCGCAGCAGTCTTGCCACCCTTTTGCGGTAGTGCACCAACTAGCTGTGCGCCTACTGTATTGGCAGCTTCGGTCAAATAACCTACGCTGGCACCGGTTTGTGCGCCTATCCAGTTAGCCAAGGCCAGCAACGACGAAGCATTAGCGTGATGGGCAGCAGCATTGCCTAACAGCACAGCCTTACGCTCGCCACCCAACAAAGATTTAGCAATCGCTTTGGCCGCGTCGGTAGCGTTGCCCGCAGCGGGTGCCGTCACACCTTTTTCTGCAGCAATGGCAGCTGCTACATCTGCCAGAGCCTGAGCCCACTGCGCGGCTGGCACGGCAACCGTATTGGCCACTGGCATGGCCCAATCAAATTCTGCAGAATTGATAGCAGATACAGCACTGCCTTTGCGCACTGATTGGCGAATGCGCTGGGCAAACAGTGGATGGTCTTTGCGTAGGTTGCTGCCTACGACCAACACACGTTGCAAAGTAGACAGCGACGCAATCGACGTGCCCAAATAACGCACCCCTTCAGGCGTTGAAAACTCTGCATTGCGTAAGCGGTAATCAATATTGTCGCTGCCCAAGCCACGCACCAGCGCGCTAGCCAGATACAGCTCTTCAAGGGTGCTATGCGGGCTGACCAAGGCACCGATAGACGCTGCACTGTGGTCAGCTTTGATTTGTTTCAAACCGTTGGCCACATATTCCAATGCAGTCTGCCAATCTACTTCACTCCACACACCGCCTTGTTTAAGCATAGGTTTAGTCAAACGCTCAGGGCCATTCAAAGCCTCGTAGCTAAAACGGTCACGGTCTGCAATCCAACATTCGTTGACAGCTTCGTTTTCGTTGGGCACCACGCGCATGACCTGGTTGGCTTTAACCTGAACTATCAAGTTGGCGCCAGTAGAGTCATGCGGGCTGATGGATTTGCGACGACCCAGCTCCCAGGTGCGAGCGCTGTAACGGAAGGGTTTGCTAGTCAAAGCGCCCACCGGACAAATGTCAATCATGTTGCCGGACAACTCAGAGTCCACCGTATCACCCACCACAGTGGTGATCTCTGCATGCTCGCCGCGATGCACCATGCCCAGCTCCATAATGCCAGAGACTTCTTGGCCAAAGCGTATGCAGCGTGTGCAGTGGATGCAACGTGTCATCTCTTGCATGCTGATGAGTGGGCCAACATCTTTGACGGCAACGGTGCGTTTTTCTTCTTCGTAACGTGAGCCGTTACCGCCATAGCCCACGGCTAAATCTTGCAACTGGCATTCACCGCCTTGGTCACAAATCGGGCAGTCCAAAGGGTGGTTGATCAACAAAAATTCCATCACCGATTGCTGCGCCTTGATGGCTTTGTCGCTCTTGGTGCGCACAATCATGCCTTGGCCCACGGGTGTAGCACACGCTGGCATAGGCTTTGGCATTTTTTCTACATCCACTAAACACATGCGGCAGTTGGCCGCGATGCTCAGCTTCTTGTGATAACAAAAATGCGGAATAAAAGTACCCGCCTTTTCAGCAGCCTGAATAATCATGCTGCCTTCAAGTGCTTGTATTTTTTGACCGTCTAGTTCAATTTCAACCATATGTTTCTCTTGGCTTGTTCACTTTAGGCGGCTACTGCTTGCTTATCAAGTGCTGCGTCAATCTTGGTCTGGAATTCGTGGCGAAAGTGCTTGATCATCGCGCGTACTGGCATCGCAGCGGCGTCGCCCAATGCGCAAATCGTTCGGCCTTGAATGTTGTCTGCCACTGAGTTGAGCA
>JANOSN010000262.1:0-1222 GCA_031415895.1 Polaromonas sp.
GCCCTGACTCGCTAGACCTGCTGCGCCAGCTGGTGGCGCTGGACAACGCTGTAGAGTGCCTTTTAGGCAACCACGACCTGCACGCCTTGGCCACAGCCACGGGCGTGCGCCCTGCACACAAAAGCGACACCCTGACCCCACTGCTGGCAGCACCGGACGCATCTGCCCTATTGCACTGGCTGCGCCACAGGCCGTTGGCTTTGCACAGGGATGGTTTTTTAATGGTACACGCAGGTGTGTTGCCGCAGTGGACAGCGCAGCAGACTGTGGCTTACGGCGCAGAAGTGGCCGCCGTGCTGCAGTCAAATGACTACGCAGATTTTTTACGCAGCATGTACGGTAACGCACCTGTGAAGTGGGCAGATACCTTGCAAGGCGCGGATCGCCTGCGAGTAATCGTCAATGCGCTGACACGTTTGAGGTTTTGCAGTTTTGACGGAGCTATGGAATTTGCCACTAAAGAAGGTGCAGGCGGTGCACCAAAGGGCTACATGCCATGGTTTGATGTACCGGGACGTTTGACCTGGGGCACACCTGTAGCCTTTGGCCATTGGTCCACGCTGGGCCTGATCAACCGCCCCGACCTGTTGGCACTGGACACTGGCTGCGTATGGGGCGGCTGCCTGTCAGCTATGCGCATTGATGGCGGGCGGCGTGAGCTGGTGCAGGTGCAATGTGCCCAGGCTCAGGTGCCGGGGTAGGTTGGCCTTAGTACTATCAATTTCGTAGCTGGTTGAGCATTAATCGCTTGGGCTCTGGCCATTTTTCTTTCTTTTTTTTCTTTGCTCTGGCACGCGCACCGCTGTGGCCACGCCCCTAATGTGGCAGCAAAACTATTACCTCTATGCGCAATAAAAAAGGCTCCGAAGAGCCTTTTTCGTTTACATGAACCAGTGTTAGTTCAAGAAGGGGTAAGAGAACGAAGTCCAAATGCCTCGCTCTGTCGCATCACTGACGTCCACACCGACCCGTGTAATTTGCCCAAAATTGCTTGTCGTGTAAGACCCGCAATTTCCACATAAAGTCTCTGCTGCTGCCATCGATGCCACGCCATTGAGTGCGGTTAAAGAACTGCCGCTCCAGGTTGTGAAACCAGTTTGAGATGGCGGTGAAACACCAAAACGCTTGAACACCGCCATGGTTACTTGTTGTAGATTCATGCCAGAAGGCACAGTAAAAGCTACCGCGCCCGTTGCAAAACCAGCAGGGTTAACAGTGGGCA
>JANOSN010000263.1:0-6676 GCA_031415895.1 Polaromonas sp.
CCCACAAAGGTGTGGCTAGGCCGCTCAAACAAATCTGCAGCACTGCCCATTTGCACTGCACGCCCGCGCGTCATCACCACCACTTGCTGGGCAAATGTGAGCGCCTCGATCTGGTCATGCGTTACATAAATTAAAGTCAGCTTAAGCTCATGGTGAATTTGCTTGAGCTTGCGACGCAATTGCCATTTAAGGTGTGGGTCGATCACGGTGAGGGGTTCGTCAAACAAAACGGCCGACACATCGGGCCGCACCAAGCCGCGCCCCAGAGATATTTTTTGCTTAGCGTCTGCTGCCAAGCCTGCAGCACGTTGGTTAAGCTGGCCACTGAGCTCTAGCATTTCGGCAATCTGGCCCACACGCTTGTTGATTTGCTCTTTGGGTACTTTGCGGTTGCGCAGCGGAAACGCCAGATTGTCAAAGACCGTCATGGTGTCATAGATCACCGGGAACTGAAACACCTGCGCAATGTTGCGCTCTTGCGGTGTGGCGTGCGTCATGTCTTTGCCATCAAAGCGCACGGTGCCATGTGATGGGGTCACCAGGCCAGACATGATGTTGAGCATGGTGGTTTTGCCGCAACCCGATGGCCCCAGCAGCGCGTAGGCACCGCCGTCGTTGAAAGTCATTTTGAGCGGCAACAGCGCATAGTCGCTGTCTTGCAGTGGGTTGGCTTTGTAAGCGTGGGACAGGTCAAGTTCAATACGGGCCATGGCTATGCCCCTCCTGCGCGTACGGGGGCTTGCAGTAGCAGGCCTTGGGCGTCAAACAAATAAGTTTGCGCCACATTAAAGTACACCGTGATGCGTGCACCGAGATCAAAAAAGTGCACGCCAGTTAGCTGCAGTACCAGCTCGCCTAATACTGTATTGACGTGCACAAAAGTGTCTGAACCTGATATTTCAGCGAGTTCTACCGTGCCGGGCAGCGATAAATCGCCGGGCTTTTGCACAACGCCTAAGGCGCTGGCACGCAGGCCCACCGTCAGCTGCTGTGATGCGCCAGGGGGCAGTCCCATTGCCAAGAGTGGGCCACGGTCTAGCTGCACACCGCCGGCACCTAGGCTGGCGGCTAGCAAGTTCATGGGGGGGTCGCTAAAGGCACGCGCTACGCGCAATGACTGAGGTTTGTGGAACACTTCTGCCGTAGGGCCGTATTGCAGCAACTCGCCAGCGTCCATCACGGCGGTGTAGCCCCCTAGTAGCAAGGCCTCACCCGGCTCGGTGGTGGCGTAAATAACGGTGGAGTCACCTGTGGCAAATAAGTCGCTGAGCTCTTCGCGCAGTTCTTCGCGCAGTTTGTAGTCCAGGTTTACCAAGGGCTCGTCTAGCAGCATGAGGGGCGCGCCTTTGGCAAGGGCGCGCGCCAAAGCAACGCGTTGCTGCTGCCCGCCTGATAGCTCGGCAGGGTAGCGATCTAAAAACATTTCGATATGCAGTTTCTCGGCTAACGCGTGCACGCTTTGCTCAATATTTTTATCGCCGCGCAGTTTAAGGGGCGATGCGATGTTGTCGCGTACACGCAGGGAAGGGTAGTTAATGAACTGCTGATAGACCATGGCCACATCCCGCTCACGTACCGACTGGCCCACCACGTTTTTGCCATCGACCAGTACTTTTCCAGTGGTGGGCACGTCTAGCCCCGCCATGATGCGCATGAGGCTGGTTTTACCGGCTTGGGTAGCGCCCAACAGCACAGTGACTGCACCGCTGCGGGGCGCAATGCCCAGCTCGTAAAGCCACTGTTGTGCGCCAACTTTCTTGCTGACGCTCTCTAAACTCAATTGCATCTATGTCCCTTAGCGTGTGACTTAAAGCCGTTTGAAATTTTCTAATCAGATAATTATTGTTCGTTTGCTTTCTTTTTTCGATCAGTAGTTACCCTTGCAGCAATCTTTATCTTTCGTTTTGATGGTGAAATTGTTTTTTCGGATGACAATTAGCGGCATGAATCCCAACCCAAGACAAATGACGCTGCTGGCACTGGTGCGCAGTCAAGGCTCAGCCAGTGTTGAGCAGCTAGCCGATAAATTAGGTGTGACGCTGCAGACCGTGCGCCGTGATGTGCAACGCCTATCAGATGAGGGCCTGCTAGCCCGCTTTCATGGTGGTGTTCGGGTACCCAGTTCGACCATTGAAAACATGGCCCACCAGCAGCGCATCAGCTTAAACGCTGAAGGTAAAAACAGCATTGCCAATGCCGTAGCAGCAGCGGTGCCCAATGATTGCTCGCTCATACTTAACATTGGTACTACTACAGAAGCGATAGCACGATCGCTAATGAATCACACGGGTTTAAGGGTCATCACTAATAACCTTAACGTTGCAACGATACTCAGCGCCAATAGCCAAACTGAGGTGATTGTGGTGGGCGGTGTGGTGCGCGGGCGTGACCAAGGCATTGTTGGCGAAGCGGCTGTCGACTTTATTCGCCAGTTCAAAGTGGACATTGCTTTGATAGGTGTATCTGGCATTGAAGCAGATGGCTCGCTGCGTGATTTTGACTACCGTGAAGTCAAGGTGGCGCAGACTATCATTGCGCATTCGCGAGAGGTGTGGCTGGCCGCTGACCATAACAAATTTCACCGCCCAGCGATGGTGGAATTGGCCACTTTAGACCAAATTGACCGCCTATTTACCGATAAAAATCCCCCCGATCCTTTCCCTGCGCTGCTCAAAGAGGCTGGGGTAATTTTGGAAGTGGCGGACTAATAGGTAACAAATAGCCATCAAAAAGATACATATTCGAACAAATACGAAAATTTACATTTCTCATTCTTATGACTTATTTGCTCACCTTAGACCAAGGCACCTCCAGTTCTCGCAGCATTGTGTTTGACCGACAGGGCCAGATAGTGGCTATGTCGCAGCTGGAACTACCGCAAATCTACCCACAGCCTGGCTGGGTAGAGCATGACCCGATGGAGATTTGGCGCACCCAGCTGGCTACAGCACGCGAAGTATTAATAAAAGCTGGTATTTCAGCTAAACAGATTAAAGCAGTGGGTATTACCAACCAGCGCGAGACTACGGTGGTGTGGAGCCGCAAGACGGGCCTGCCAGTGCACCACGCCATTGTGTGGCAAGACCGCCGCGCTGAGCCCACCTGCGCTGCGCTGCGCGAGCAAGGCAAGGCGCCATTGATTCAGCAAAAAACTGGCTTGCTGGTGGACGCGTATTTTTCAGGCACCAAGCTCAAATGGATTTTGGACAACGTGCCAGGCGCACGCCAGCGCGCACAAGACGGCGAGCTGGCGTTTGGCACCGTAGACAGTTGGTTAATGTGGCAACTGACTGGCGGCGCGGTGCACGCCACTGATGTGAGCAACGCCTCGCGCACCATGCTGCTGAACGTGCACACCAACCAGTGGGACGCCGAGCTGATGGCCCTATTAGACATACCCGCTAATATGATGCCCACAGTGCTGCCCTCTAGCGCCACGTATGGCGAGGTGAAGGCGGAGCTTTTGGGCCACGCTATACCCATTGGTGGCGTAGCAGGCGACCAGCAAAGCGCGCTGTTTGGGCAAGCTTGCTTTAAAGCGGGCATGGTAAAAAACACCTACGGTACGGGTTGCTTTATGTTGATGAATACGGGCAGCGAGTTTCAAACTTCAGGCAACGGGCTGATCACCACCAGCACAGCGCAGGTGAACGGTACTGCAGAGTTTGCACTAGAAGGCAGCGTGTTTGTGGGCGGCGCGGTGGTGCAGTGGCTACGCGACGGCTTGCGTGCTATACAAGGCAGTGGTGAGGTGCAGGCGCTGGCGCAAAGCGTGCCTGACTCGGGCGGGGTGATGATGGTGCCCGCATTTACCGGGCTAGGCGCACCGTATTGGAAGCCTGATGCACGCGGCACCATTACGGGCCTAACGCGCGGCAGCACGGTGGCGCACATTGCACGCGCTGCGCTAGAAAGCATTGCCTACCAAAGCGCCGCCTTGCTGCTGGCCATGGGGCGCGATGCTACAGCCTCTGGTAGTGCACAAGTGGCTGAGCTGCGGGTAGACGGCGGGGCGTGTGTGAATGATTTGTTGATGCAGTTTCAAGCTGATTTGCTGGGCATTCCTGTGGTACGGCCCGCAGTCACTGAGACCACTGCACTGGGCGCAGCTTATTTGGCGGGTTTGTCTTGTGGTGTGTTCAAAAATACAGACGAACTCAGCCATCTGTGGCGCGCCGAGCGGCGCTTTCTACCTACGCTGAGCCGCCAGCGCGCAGACGAGCTGATGGCGCGCTGGGACGTAGCTGTGCAGCAGGCCAGCGTAGGCGCTTAATCACATAGCCTTGAACAAGTGTGCAAACAGGCGGCTGACCACTAAGCTGTCTGCGCGGCCTTGGGCATTGGGTTGTAACTGCAGCTTAAGCCGCCCCGTGTCGTCGCGGCGCACGCTGTGAATGGCGCTGGCACGCACGATGGTGCTGCGGTGAATTTGCCAAAACAATTGCGCATCCAGCTGGCCTAGCAAGTCTTTGACAGGCGTGCGGATCAAATATTCTTTATCTGCAGTAACTACGCGCACATATTTGTCAGCTGCTTCAAAATACTGCACGTCTTGCACTTCAACAAAAGCAATGGTGTTGCCCACGCTGGCTTGCAGACGTTGCAGCCAAGGCACGGGCGGGCTGGGTTGGCTAGATGCGCCAGACGTGTTGGGCACAGCGCCCAGCAGGCTGCGCAGCTGATCTAGCGTAGTTTGTACGGTGACATCAGAATTGAGTAATGCTACATTTTTAATAGCTGCTTGAGCAATAGATACTTGGACTACAGGCTTAATTCGTTGTAAAGATTGCTGTAAACGGGCGCTTTGCAGCGGTTTGAGTAAATAATCTACCGCAGCGCGCTCGAAGGCTTGCACAGCATATTCGTCATACGCGGTGATGAACACTAAAGCTGGCAGCGGCAGATCAGCGGGCCATTGGTCTGCAATGTCGGCGGCAGCGTCTAAGCCGTTCAAGCCTGGCATGCGCACATCAAAAAACAGCACATCGGGCCGCAAAGCCAAGGCTTGCGTTACAGCGCTTAAGCCGTCGCCTACGGTGGCGGCTATGTGCAGCTCAGGCCATGCGGCCACTAGCTCGCGCGCCAAGGCTGCCGCTAGCAAAGGCTCGTCTTCTGCAATCAGTGCGGTAGGTGCGCGGTGCGGTGTGGGCATGGTAATTTAAGCTTTAGCAATGTTAAATGGCAGGTGCAGTTGCACAGTGATGCCGTGGCCAGCCGCAACAGGTGCGCCCAACGCCGCAGATGCAGCTAAAGCAGTGTTTTGGGTGTCAAATTGGTCAGTAGTCCAAGTATTTACTGCTTGAGTAGCTATGAAATTGATAGTAGCTAGCTTGCCGTAGCGTGTGGCTATGCGCTCACGCACCTGCGTAATGCCAAACCCTTCAGTGCTTAGCTCTAGTGGTGTGCCAGCGCCTGTATCTGCCACTTGCAGCAGCAGCACGCCAGCCTCTAGCTGGGCGCTGACGTACACGCCACCGCCTGCTACCCGCGGCTCTAGCCCATGCACGATGGCGTTTTCTACCAAGCTTTGCAGCAGCAGCGGCGGTACGGGCGTGGCAGCTAAATAGGAGGGCAAGCTCAGGTGGTACTGCAAGCGCGGCCCCATGCGAACGGCCATCAGTTCCAGGTAGTCACGCAGGCGGTCAAACTCGGCAGTCAAGCTGTGGTCTTGCCCACGCTCTAGCACGCGCGATGCGCTTAGCGTGCTGCGCAAATAGTCGTTTAAGCGGTCTAGCATGTGGGTGGCGCGCTGCGGGTCGGTGCCGATCAATGCGCGCAGGTTGGCCAGCGTGTTAAACAGCATGTGCGGTTCTAGCTGGCTTTGCAGCAGAGCCAGTTGGGCTTGGCTGGCTTGGCGCAGGGCTTCTTCACGCTCTAGCTTGGCACGGTTTAGTTTTTCATGGCTTACAAAATAGTAGGTAATGACTGTGCCTGCCACCAGCGACATCAGCAAAAAGCCCACCATTGATTTTGGAAACTCACTCCAGCCGTGCAGCGCAGAAAACCCCTTGAGAAAGTTGCCGATGGCAGATCCGCCAAAGTAGCCACCTAAAGTGGATGCTGCTACCAAAGCCACCATGGCGCTGGTACTAGGCCAACCGTTGGGGTGCAAGAAGAAACGCCCAACGTCAATAAAAACCCAAATCAACAGACCAATAAGCTGCGAATACAGCAGATTAGTGGCAAACGGTTGATGTCCAAACGCCGTAATGGCCAAGGCTATCAGGGAGTTGAACAACAACCCCAGTCCCAAGTGTTTGAGCAGCTTAATATAGGGTAACTTCATACCAGTATTATTGTGCCGTCAACTATGCGGGGTATTGTTGCGCTGCGCAGCAGATACTCACCATGGGTCACGCTGCGCTTGCAGCCGTGCACGCTCACGAGATAGCAATCGCTCATGCAGCGCGCTGCCACTGCTGGCAAACCACACTGCCGCACCGTGGATGGCTAAACCCAAGCCCCAGCCCATCAAAGGGAAGAACGCCCAAGCTTTTCCATGGTACAGCGCGGTGAACATTAAAAATGTGTTGACCAGCACATACACGCTGGCGTGGATGAACCAGCCCAGCTTAGCGCCCGCGCGTTTGCGGGCTAGGTCTTCAATAGCTTCATAACTTAATGTGGCTGGCATAGTGATCTCCATCGTAGTGCAAAAATATCAACTGATAAAAGG
>JANOSN010000264.1:0-1919 GCA_031415895.1 Polaromonas sp.
CAAGCGCGGCGGTGTGGCTTAACCCTGTGACAAACAATCAAGGGTCGCAGAACCGGTTGGGATAGGGGTAAGCCACATCGGCGCGCGTGCCAGTACAACGAACTGAGCAACGAAGCAAATGCAAATAAAAATACGCTACGCTACCAGCTATGACGCTACGCCGCATTGCCCACCTAGACATGGATGCCTTTTACGCATCGGTCGAGCTGTTGCGCTATCCGCAGCTTAAGGGCCTGCCCGTAGTCATCGGCGGTGGCCGCAGCAGGCTGGACAATGCACTGCGCGAGAAATACCAGGACACAGCGCTGGCAGACATACCTGTTGAGGCCTTTCCCACGCTGGCCAGCTACACCGGGCGCGGTGTGATTACCACTGCTACCTATGCTGCGCGCCAGTTTGGCGTTGGCTCTGCCATGGGCATGATGAAAGCGGCCAAGCTGTGTCCGCAGGCGCTGCTGCTGCCAGTGGATTTTGACCAGTATCGCAAATTCTCGCGGCAGTTTAAAAGCATCATCACCGAGATTGCCCCGCTGATGGAAGACCGTGGTGTGGACGAGGTGTACATTGACTTTACCGATGTGCCCGGTGGGCAACGCGATGGTGGGCGGGCGCTGGCCGGTTTGATACAAAAAACTATTGCCGATGCCACAGGTTTAACCTGCTCGGTAGGCGTAGCGCCCAATAAACTGCTGGCCAAAATGGCCAGCGAGTTTAATAAACCTAACGGTATTTCGATTGTTTATGCAGACGATGTACAAAGCAAAATTTGGCCGCTGAGTGTGCGCAAAATCAACGGCATAGGCCCCAAGGCCGAGGCCAAGCTGACGGCGCGCGGCATCACCACCATTGGAGATTTAGCTGCGCAGCCTGCGCATGAGTTGGTTGAGCATTTTGGCAAAAGCTATGGTGCGTGGATGCATGAAGCCGCCTGGGGCCGCGATGACCGCCCGGTAGTCACCGAGAGCGAACCCGTGAGCATGAGCCGCGAGACCACTTTTGACAACGACCTGCACGCCGTGCACGACAAGGCAGAGTTATCAGTTATTTTTACCGAGCTGTGCACCAGTGTGGCCGCTGACCTGCAACGCAAAGGCTACTTGGGCAAAACCATTGGCATCAAGCTGCGCTACGGCAACTTTAAAATTGTGACCCGCGACATCACATTGCCCGCAGCCACCGACGATGCAGCGCTGATACGCCGCACCGCAGGCTTAGCACTTAAGCGCGCTGATTTAAAACAACGCTTTAGACTGCTAGGCGTGCGTGTAGGCAAGCTAGAACCTAAGATTTCAGCATCAAATACGGCTGTAGTCCAAGTATTTACTGCTCAAGCAGCTATGCAATCAATAGCAAATCAAGATGCGCAGCATCCTGAGTTGTTTTAGCCAATCACCCCAGTCGCTGAAGCCGCAGCACTGTTACACAGCGCGCCAAAAAATATAGTCGGCTTGGTAAGTCACGATTTCTTTGCTGCGCAAGGTGCCAGCGTTGCAGGGTTTAGCCGGTGCTACACCGCCTTGGGTGGCTACGCGCTGGATGTAGCTCACACCCTTCATCGCGCCCTCGCCCATGGCAGGATTGGCTTTGACTAACTGCAGCGGTATGGCGCCAGCCTGCGCAGGTGACACTGCCAACTGCGTAGCGGTAATTTTGGAGCCGTCTAGGCCTTGCCACGTGGCGGGTGGGCCATAGTAGGTGCCTACTTGCTTGCCTGCGCGGTCCATCAGCTTAGCGTCTGGCCCGACAAACACCCATTCAAACTGGTCGATGGTATTGGCCTTGGCACGGCACTCATAGGTGATGGTGCCTGCGCCTACAGTTTCTAGGCTTATGGCGTTACCTGCGGGCACTTGCACTGCGGCAGGCAGGGCAGACTGGTCAAATGGCTTGGCCTGCATAGCCGGGCGCGAGGCGCAGGC
>JANOSN010000265.1:0-2752 GCA_031415895.1 Polaromonas sp.
TATGCTCTGAAATTCATAGCATATTATACTGCTGGCCAAGCGGGTAACCGGGTGTCAGATGTGTCGATGTTGTGGGGTCAACCCACGTCGGCGGCAGATAACTCTGTGTATCCAGAACCGGTTGAAGGGCTCACCCATCGCTCCACAAGCGCAGCCCAATCTACAGATAACAATGCCAACACTTGGCCACTGGGCAAAGCCCTAGCCCAGCTGCAAGGCATCTACATCTTGGCCGAAAACGCCCAAGGCTTGGTCATTGTCGACATGCACGCAGCGCACGAGCGCATTGTCTACGAGCGCTTAAAAACTCAAATCGACAGCGCATCTACCAGCTCGAAGATCAGCTCGCAACCGCTGCTCATCCCCGCCACCTTTGCCGCTACGCCCACCGAGGTGGCTACAGCTGAAGCCACCGTAGACGTGCTGCTACAACTGGGCTTAGAAATTACCCCCTTCTCGCCCAAAACGCTGGCCGTGCGCGCGGTGCCCAACACGCTGGCCCAAGGTGACCCGGTTGAGCTAGCCCGCAGCGTGCTGGCAGAGCTAGCCCAGCACGACGCCAGCACCGTCATACAGCGCGCGCAGCATGAGATCCTGAGCACCATGGCCTGCCACGGCGCAGTGCGCGCCAACCGCCAGCTCACCACCACCGAGATGAACGCCCTGCTACGCCAAATGGAAGCCACCGAGCGGTCTGACCAGTGCAACCACGGCCGCCCCACATGGCGGCAAATCAGTGTGAAAGAGCTGGACACGCTGTTTTTGCGTGGGCGTTAAGTTAATTAGTTCCAAGTCAGTTCTCAATTAGTTACTAGGCCTTTGGGCACATTTGTTGCACACTGCTATGGCAATGCACATTCACGAAGCACAGTTCCCAGATGACCAAGCCGCCCTGGTCGCGCTGATACGCGAATACGCCGCTTGGCTCAACATTGACATGAGCTTTCAAAACTTTGACGAAGAAATGGCGCAGATTGAAACGGCATACAGCTTGCCCAAAGGCCTGCTGTGGGCGCTGCAAGATGGCGACACCCTGGTGGGCTGCGTGGGTTTTAAGCAGCTTGACGAGGCTACAGCCGAGGTGAAGCGTTTGTATGTGCAACCGGCTTACCGTGGCCAGCGCTGGGGCTATGAGTTGATGCAGATGGTGCTGGGCACTACGCGCCAGCTGGGCTACCAGCGCTTGGTGCTAGACACGGTGCCGCAGACTGTAGATGCACAAGGCTTGTATGTGCGCATGGGGTTTAAGCCGATACCGCCTTACTATAGCGGCCTCACGCTAGCGACAGATTTTTTTGAACTGCGGCTTTAATCGTAGGTTTGCACTGCAGCTTTGAAACCAGACTTTGAAGTCAGGCTATGACCTTAAGGCGTGTTCACACTGCGCACAAAGCGCGTTTTGTCATAGCCCAGCGCAGCAGCTTTGTCCAAAATAGCGTTGTAGGTGGCGTCGTCTAGCTTGGCTGCGCGCGACAGCACCCAGCCAAACTCGCGCGTAGGGTCGCCCACCAGCACCCATTGGTACTCAGGCTCAAGCGCCAGAACCCAATAGTCGCCATAAAACGGTCTAAAAAAGCTCACGCGCAGCTTGGCGTTGTTGCTGCCTTGGACAATTTTGGCCACGCCTTTGGCTTCTACTGGCTTGCCTTCAGCGTCTGTACATTGGTTCAGCACGCTCAAGCCCTCGCCCTCTTTGGCATAGGTAGCGCGGGTGTTGCTGGAGCACATTTTTTGAAACTTGTTGGGCACCATGCCTTGCTGCGTCCAGGTGCCCAAGTAGCGCGCTACGTCGACACTGGCTACGGTGGGCGGGGCGTTGGCAGGTGGGTTTGAGTTACAACCCACCAACATCTGTAATACCGCTAAACCTAGGGCTGCAGCCGAAAAGCGCCAAATCAAGTCAAAATTTTTCATATTTAATATCTTAAGGGAACCTTGTACGGCACGCAGTGTCTGTAGACTTTAGCCCTATACGGCGCGTTAACCAACCCATGGTCATCAGATTACTTTCACAATTTCAGCTTTGGCGCTTGTCGGCACTGGTTTTTTTGAGCCTCGGCGCACTGTCTGGCTGCGCGGCGCTAGACACTCGGCAAGGCCAATGGATTTTTAACCCCACTGCGCGCGATTGGAGCGACAACGAGGCCCTTGTCGGTGCCATGCAAGAGCGCTGGATAGAGCACACATCCGCCGTCACCGGCAAACCCGTCAAGCTGCATGCAGTGGTCAACCCCGCTGCCAACCCCGACGCCCCCGTGCTGCTGTACCTGCACGGCGCACGCTGGAGCCTAGCGGGCAGCGCCTACCGCATTGCCCGCATGCAAGAGCTGGGCTTTACCGTGGTGGCAGTGGATTACCGTGGATTTGGCAAAACATCGCAAGAAACCCCACACGAGAAAATGGCCTACGAAGACGCCGCCGCCGCCTGGCAGTGGGTGGCTGCCACCTACCCCAGCAAACCGCGCTATATCTTTGGCCATTCATTGGGCGGCGCCATCGCCATTGACCTGGCCAGTAAAGTCATTGACGAGGCGGGCACCATTGTGGAGGGCACATTTACATCCATCCCCGATGTCGCGTCCACCATGCGCTGGGGCTGGCTTCCAGTGGGGCCGTTCATCACGCAGCGTTTTGAGTCGTTCAAAAAAGTAGCCACCATCGGCTCACCTTTGCTAGTGGTGCATGGCAGTGCCGACAATGTCGTTAAGCAGGCGCTAGGCCGCCAGTTGTACGACGCTGCAGCGTTGCCCAA
>JANOSN010000266.1:0-1404 GCA_031415895.1 Polaromonas sp.
ACTACGCGAAGGACGCGAAAGAAGACAAAATAAAAATCCAAAATTTAAAAAATTAGTAGTTCTTGTGTTGTGTGAAAAGCTAAAAATACTTTTTGGTATTCTTTCGCGTCCTTCGCGCAACCTTAGCGCCCTTCGCGTCCAGAAATCCGTATTCATATACCTCAGGCCTTTACTTCCTCAAAAGTAAATGCACAAGCCAACTTGACGAGGATGTATTCCAAGATCAACCCCACCAAGCCAATCACAAAAATAGCGATGATGATGTTTTTGACGTTCAGGTTGTTCCACTCGTCCCACACCCAAAATCCAATACCTACGCCACCAGTCAGCATTTCAGCGGCCACAATCACCAGCCATGCGGTACCTACAGCTAAACGCACGCCAGTGAGCATGTAGGGCAATACCGCAGGAAACAGGATTTTGGTGATGATCTTCCATTCAGACAAATTGAGCACCCGCGCCACGTTCATATAGTCTTGCGGCACACGCTGCACGCCCACTGCGGTGTTGATCACCATAGGCCAGATCGAGCAAATGAAAATAGTCCAAATGGCCGCAGGGTGTGCGCCTTTAAACACTAGCAAGCCAATCGGCAACCAAGCCAATGGCGACACGGGGCGCAGTAGGCTGATCAATGGGCTAAACATGCGGCTTAAAAATGTAAAACGCCCGATGACGAAACCCAGCGGAATGCCTACTAAAGCGGCTAAGCCAAAGCCCACCGCCACGCGCTTGAGAGAACTCCAGATATTCCACCCTATGCCTTGGTCGTTAGGGCCTTTGGTGTAGAAAGGGTCGCTAAACACCTGCACCGCTTGCTGCGCAGTAGCCCAAGGTGACGGAAAGTTATTGCTGCTAGTGATCGACACCATGGCCCAAACGCCCACCAGCAGCGCCAGTCCCAAGATGGGCGGCACCACTTTAAGCCATAACCCGCGCCAGTCAAACGGCAGCTTGTGCACTGAATTGCTAACAAAGTGGGCAGCGGCGCTCGCAGCAGGCTTGTCTGGTGCGCCTGCTAGGGGTGAGTGAAATACAGCAGCAACCATGGTGCTCTCCTTGAATGTTTGCGTAAGTTGTGGGCTTTACGCTTTGATCTTGAAACCATCGGCGTATTTGGCCGGGTTAGTGCCGTCCCAGGTCACGCCGTCAATCATCTTGCTAGATCGCATGTCGCTCTTGGGCAGGCTCACTTTGGCTGCCGCTGCGGCTTGCTTGTAGATGTCAGTGCGGTTGACCGCCTTGGCGACTGCTGCATAGTCAGGGTGGTCTTTGAGCAAGCCCCAGCGCTTGTGCTGCGTTAGAAACCACATGCCATCAGACAAATAGGGGTAGCCCACGGCCCCGTCGTTATAAAACTTCATGTGGTTAGGGTCATCCCAGGTTTTGCCCAAGCCGTTTTGG
>JANOSN010000267.1:0-1031 GCA_031415895.1 Polaromonas sp.
ATAGCCACCACGGCGGCAGAATCTTGCAACCGATAAGCCAGCGCCTCAGGGCCAAACAGCATGGACAGCGGCATGGCTACTGCGCCCATTTGCAGCACCGCCATGTAGGCCACTGCGGTTTCAAAGCGTTGCGGCATGACAATGGCCACGCGGTCGCCGCGCTGCACGCCCAGACTCTGCAGCACATGGCTGAGTTGGTTGGCCTGCGTAAACAGCTGTGCGTAGCTCAGATGCTGCGCTTCTGTTACCTTGGAAGACATAGCATAATAGGCTCGTACAGCTATATTTTTTGTAGCATCGGGTTGCGCAGCCCAGCGGTGGCAACACACCTGTGCAATGTTGAAAACCTCAGGCACTGCCCAGGTAAACTGCTGGTACAGGGTGTGGTAATGGTCGGCGCTAATAGACTGGGGCATGGTTTTTAGTCTAGGGTGCCTAGCATGTCGTCAGCTGCGAGACGGGGGTTTTGGCGGTTAACACGTATCATCACTGCACTATACCAACAGCGACACTTTTTTTCTCATGTACTTAGCCCAGCGCACCTCTCGCAGTGAGTTTATTCCTATCCGTGGGCACCAATACCATGTGCATGTGTGGGGTGCACCACAGCCGGGCATCGCACCGCTGGTGATGGTGCACGGCTGGATGGATGTGGGTGCATCGTTTCAGTTTGTGGTGGACGCAATGCAAACTGGCCGCCACATCATCGCGCCCGACTGGCGCGGCTATGGCCTTACCACTGGCCCAGCCACTGATAATTATTGGTTTCCAGACTACATGGCAGACCTTGATTTTTTGTTAGACCACTACGCTGGCGACCAGCCAGTTGATTTGCTAGGCCACAGCATGGGCGGCAACGTGGTGATGGTGTACGCAGGCGTGCGGCCCCAGCGCATTCGCCGCCTGATTAACCTAGAAGGCTTTGGCATGCCGACCACCGCCAGCGCGCAAGCCCCTGGCCGCTAGTCCAAGTGGATGGACGAGTTACAAGCTTTTGAGCGCGGTGACTTGGCCATGCGCGCCTATGACGA
>JANOSN010000268.1:0-1762 GCA_031415895.1 Polaromonas sp.
CTTCCGATGATGACTCGACAAGTACCGTCGGTGCGATGCCAATAACTGCCTCTGCTGCATTTGCCATATCAAAAATGGATGCGACGAATACGGCTAACAATATATCTTTGCAGTAGTTTGCAAAATTTAATTTTTTAATGTTGAACATATCAGTTCAGTTAAAGATGTTGATTCGCTAAATCTCGTGGATCACTGACACACCCACTGCCCAAGTACACTTACATGCCCCGGTGCCTGCTGCTGCGTCACATTCACACAACTCTGCGCCCTGCTCCCATCTTGCACGCTCACGCACATCTTGGTCGGCTCTGGCCGCGTGTCGTAGCGCACCATGCCCAGCCTGTTATTGCTGCACTTGACATGGAAGGTCTTGCTAGCGGACTTGGACAAGCTGTGGTCTTCAATGGTTTGGGAGTGTGCCAGGGTGGCTAGACTCAAGTTCGGCGCTGCGGCGATGGCCGCTGTAGTGGCAGTTACCGTGACTGCCCGCTTGGCTTTGATCGCAGAGTGGTGGGCTGTATTCATCTTGCTGTCTTTCTGGTCAACGGTCTTTTTGCAGGCTTAAAGTTTAACCTGTAGGCCGGTTTGGCCTTGGCTTGGCGGGCTGGAAGCAATAGTTTGAGCAGTAAATTGAGTGCCAAATATGCCCATAGTCCAAGTATTTACTGCTCAACCAGCTATGCAATTAATAGCAAATGCTGCAATATCACTAACGCCTGTGACGCTGCTTAAGCTGCAGCGCCTGCACCGTTCGAGCCCCAAGCACCGCCAGTGCAAACACTAGCAGCTAGGAGGCTGCATATTCAATTCGTACAGGCCTCACATGTTGCATGGCATAGATTATTTGGGGAAATGGGAGACCTGACCCTGAATTCCAGAATTCCAGAATTCCAGTGTGACCCTGAATTCCAGTGGCTAGCACGCCCGATTGGCGCTCTAAAAAATCAAACGCGTCTGACAAAGCAAGACGACTCATTCATTGTGCAAACGATAGGCCAATATTTAAACACTCGCCTTCACCCGCTCACAAGCCATCAAAATCTTCTCTGGCGTGGCAGGTGCTGTCAAATCAACGCGTACTTTGTGGCTAGCACTAGCGCTAACTGCGTCGCGCAGGGCAAAGTAGGCTGACAGCGCTAGCATCAGCGGGGGCTCACCTACGGCTTTGCTTCTGAAGGGTGTGGGTTTGGCGTTTTGGCCGTGGAAAAAACTGACTTTGAAGTGCTCGGGGATGTCGCTGGCCACGGGGATTTTGTAGGTGCTGGGGCCGTGGGTTAGCAGCTTGCCTCGGCCGCTAAAACCGTCCTCGGTTTTTTTGCCCTTCAAGTCCCAAACGCATTCTTCCATCGTCAGCCAGCCCATGCCTTGCACATATGCGCCTTCGATCTGGCCAATGTCAATGGATGGGTTGATGCTTTGGCCTGCGTCGTGCACTATGTCTACGGCTTGCAGCCACCACTCGCCTGTGCGGGTGTCAATCTCTACCTCGGTCACGGCGGCGCCGTAGCAGTTGTAGTAGAAGGCTTTGCCTTGCAAGGTAGTGAAGTCGTATTTGATGTCGGGCGTCATGTAAAAGCCCGTCACGCTCAAGCCTACGCGGTCTAGCCAGGCTTGTTTAACCAAGCTCTTCCAGTCGACAGATTTTGCATCATTAGTGCCGGTAGTCCTAGTATTTACTGCTTGACCAGCTTCGAATTTAATAGCAGATGCATCACAATCCAGCATGCGCGCTGCTACGGGTGCCAGGCGTGCGCGCATTTGG
>JANOSN010000269.1:0-5222 GCA_031415895.1 Polaromonas sp.
TGGCGCGGCCTAGTTCGCGCATCTCAGCTACGCGGGTGCGCACCAGTACACCTTTGTCGGTGATCATCATAATCTCGTCGTCAGCGTGCACTAAGGTGGCTGCCACAATTTTGCCGTTTCGCTCAGACTGCTGGATAGCGATCATGCCTTTGGTGCCGCGTCCGTGGCGGGTGTATTCGCCAATAGGTGTGCGTTTGCCAAAGCCATTCTCGGTGGCGGTCAGCACGCTTTGCAGTTCATCTTCTGCGACCAGCATGGCAATCACGCTTTGGCCCTCGTCCAGTGTCATACCGCGCACACCGCGTGCGGTGCGGCCTACAGCGCGCACATCGTCTTCGTCAAAGCGCACGGCCTTGCCGCCATCGCTGAACAGCATGACATCGTGTTTGCCGTCGGTGATAGCTGCACCCACCAGTACGTCGCCATCGTCCAAATCGACAGCAATGATGCCGCCTTTGCGTGGGTTGTTAAAGTCTTCTAACGGTGTCTTTTTCACGGTGCCCATGCGGGTGGCCATAAAGACGTAATGGTCTGCTGGGAAGCTGCGGTTATCACCCGTGAGGGCCAGCACCACGTTAATTTTTTCGCCTTCTTGCAACGGGAACATGTTAACAATTGGCCGGCCGCGCGAACCGCGCGAGCCTGCGGGTACTTCCCACACTTTGAGCCAGTACATGCGGCCACGATTACTAAAACACAACAAATAGTCGTGTGTGTTGGCAATAAAGAGCTGGTCAATCCAGTCATCTTCTTTGGTTTGCGTGGCCTGCTTGCCGCGGCCACCGCGTTTTTGCGCGCGGTATTCGCTCAAAGGCTGGCTCTTGATGTAGCCGCTGTGCGAGAGGGTGACCACCATGTCGGTGGGCGTGATCAAGTCCTCGGTGGACATGTCTTGTGCGTTGTGCTCAATCACGCTGCGGCGTGCGCCGAGTTTGGTTTGGCCAAATTCGGTTTTGATCGCTTGCAACTCGTCACTAATGATGACCGATACACGCTCTGGCTTGGCCAAGATGTCCAGCAAATCTTCGATGACAGACATGACATCTTTGTACTCGAGCACAATTTTGTCTTGCTCTAGCCCAGTCAAGCGCTGCAAGCGCATGTTCAAGATTTCGGTGGTTTGCGCTTCGCTTAAGCGGTACAAACCGTCTTTTTGCATACCAAACTCGCGCTCCATACCATTGGGGCGATAGTCATCCGCATTGACTGCACTGCCGTCAGCGCGCGTGCGGGTGAGCATTTCTTTGACGATTTTGCTGTCCCACACCTTGCTCATCAGCTCAGCCTTGGCCACCGGTGGTGTAGGTGCATTGCGGATAATGCGGATGAACTCGTCTATGTTGGCCAGCGCCACCGCTAAACCTTCTAGCAAGTGCCCGCGGTCGCGCGCTTTGCGCAGCTCAAACACGGTACGACGTGTCACCACTTCACGGCGATGGCTTAAGAACACTTTCACCAAATCGAGCAAGTTGCACAGCTTAGGTTGTCCATCTATCAGCGCAACCATGTTGATGCCGAAGGTGTCCTGCAATTGCGTCTGCTTGTACAGATTGTTAAGCACTACCTCAGGCACTTCGCCGCGCTTGAGTTCAATCACCAAACGCATGCCTGATTTATCAGATTCATCTTGAATGTGCGAGATGCCTTCAATCTTCTTTTCGTGCACCAGCTCGGCCATGCGTTCTTGCAAAGTCTTTTTGTTGACCTGGTAGGGCAGTTCGTCGACGATGATGGACTGGCGGTTGCCTTTGTCAATATCTTCAAAGTGCACTTTGGCGCGCATCACTACACGGCCACGGCCAGTGCGGTAACCATCGCGCACGCCAGACAAGCCGTAAATAATACCGGCGGTTGGGAAATCAGGTGCTGGAATGATCTCAATCAGTTCGTCCACCGTAGCATCTGGGTTTTTCAGCAGGTGCAGGCAGGCGTCGACCACTTCATTAAGGTTATGTGGCGGAATATTGGTGGCCATGCCCACTGCAATGCCGGTGGAGCCGTTAACCAGCAGGTTAGGAAACCGCGTGGGCATAACCAGCGGCTCTTTTTCGCTGCCGTCGTAGTTGGGGCCAAAGTCGACGGTTTCTTTATCCAAATCGGCCAACACTTCGTGGGCTATTTTGGATAAACGAATCTCTGTATAACGCATGGCAGCCGGGTTGTCACCGTCGACCGAGCCAAAGTTACCTTGGCCGTCCACTAACATGTGGCGCAAACTAAAGTCTTGCGCCATACGCACTATGGTGTCGTATACAGCGGTGTCGCCGTGCGGGTGGTATTTACCGATGACATCGCCTACGATACGAGCCGACTTCTTGTAAGGGCGGTTGTAATCGTTATTAAGCTCATGCATTGCAAACAAGACGCGGCGGTGCACGGGTTTCAGGCCGTCGCGCGCATCAGGCAGAGCGCGACCCACTATTACGCTCATGGCGTAATCAAGGTAGCTGCGGCGCATTTCTTCTTCAAGACTGATGGGCAAGGTTTCTTTGGCGAATTGGGTCATGTCTGAAGGTCTGGAAAGCTGTGTAAATAAAGGCTCTAATCGAATACCGCACAAATTAAGGGTCAGTAGTTCGATTTAAAACAACCCAAAGTTTCAAGTTATCCTAAGTCAGCGGTGGTCTGAATCTAGGCTAAAACCATGATTTTAGCGGCCTTTATGGGTCAAATCGGGCTTATCTGGCTTGCCGTTATAGCTATCCAGAAGCTGATCTTTTGTTGCGCAATAACAACAATGCAAGCCTGTCAAGCCAGCATGTAACTGCAAATTTGGAAGCAGGCGCATGCTGTGGCACAATGACTTCACGAGTTAATTTGTTTTTTGACAAGCTACTCGATTCGCACAGCTAGCGCTGTAGTATCAATTTTGAGGATGAACATGAAGAAACTAAACAAAGTCGCAGTGTTGTTTGCATCCGTCGCATTGGCAGGTACTGCTTTCGCGGCTGGCTCCACCACCAATTCTGACAACTGGCGTAACGGCCATGGCAACCTCCAGTGGAAAAACGCTGACGGTAGCCTGTGCTGGCGCGATGCCAACTGGACACCAGCTACCGCAGCTGCAGGTTGCGACGGCGCTATTGTTGCTCCAGCGCCAGCTGCACCAGCACCTGCACCAGCTGCTGCCGCTCCTGTAGCACCACGCGCTGCACCAGCACCAGCTGCACCAGCACCAGCTGCACCAGCTGCTCCCGCAGTTGCTGCAACCAAAGTCACCTACGCTGCTGACGCTTTCTTTGATGTGAACAAATCGATCATCAAGCCAGAAGGCAAAGCCAAATTGGACGACTTGGTTGGCAAAATCAAGGACATCAACTTAGAAGTCATTATTGCTGTTGGTCACACCGATAGCGACGGCGGCGACGCTTTCAACCAAGCCCTGTCGGTTCGCCGTTCAGAAGCTGTCAAGGCATACTTGACCAGCAAAGGCGTGGAAAAGAATCGCGTTTACACCGAAGGCAAGGGCGAGAAGCAGCCAGTTGCTGACAATAAGACCAAAGACGGCAAGTCTAAGAACCGCCGTGTTGAGATCGAAGTAGTCGGCACACGCGCTAACAAGTAATTGCTAGCTCTGTTGCCCAAGTAATTTTCGAATTACTTCAAAAAGCCGCCCTTGGGCGGCTTTTTTGTTTTCCGCTATTTTTTACTTTGTTTTCTTTTTGCATTTTCTACGAATCCTTAGCAAGCTTGGGCGTTTAAAAAATCCCCTCCTTGCACCATAGGGCTTCGCCAATTTGCGACAATAAGCATATGACCCAATCCACTACCTCTAATCCCCACCACACCAATGCCGATCCGGCCGAGTTGGCTAAGTTTTCAGACTTGGCGCACCGTTGGTGGGACAAAAACAGTGAATTCAAGCCATTGCACCAGATCAACCCGTTGCGCTTAGACTGGATTGACAGCTTGGTGCCTTTACAAGGCAAAAATGTGCTGGACGTGGGTTGCGGCGGCGGTATATTGGCTGATTCGATGGCACGCAAGGGCGCTACTGTAACGGGTATTGACCTGGCCACCAAAGCGCTTAAGGTAGCCCAGTTGCATGCGCTAGAAGCGCAAACGCCCAACATCACTTACCGAGACATCAGCGCCGAAGCGCTGGCCGCTGAGCAGCCCGGCCAGTACGACATGGTCACCTGCATGGAAATGCTAGAGCACGTGCCAAACCCGGCGTTGATAGTGCAGGCGTGCAGCACCTTGGTTAAACCCGGTGGTTGGGTGTTTTTCAGCACGATCAACCGCAACCCGAAGGCTTGGCTGTTTGCTGTAGTGGGGGCTGAATATGTGCTGAACATGCTGCCCAAAGGTACGCACGAATACGCTAAATTTATTCGCCCAAGCGAGCTGGCAAGTCAAGTACGCAGCGCAGGTTTGAGCTTACAGCAAAGCCAGGGTTTGCAGTACAACCCGCTTACCCAGCGCTACTGGCTTAGCCTAGACACCAGTGTGAATTATCTTTTTGCAACACGCAAGATTTAAACTACACTTTGCTATTACTATAAAAATAATAGCAATTTAAGTAATAAATACTTGGACTACAGCACTATTGCGTTACTAAACCTGCGTCACCATGCCTTCTAAAGCCTTTACGCCTCAAGCCATATTCTTTGACTTAGACGGCACCTTGATTGACAGCGCGCCAGACCTTGGCGCAGCTGCCGACAAAATGCGTACCGACCGCGGCATGACGTCACTACCACTAGAGCAGTACCGCCCTATGGCTGGCGCAGGCGCGCGCGGCATGCTCAAAATTGGCTTTGGCATGGCGCCAGACCATGCAGATTTTGCCATTATGCGTGAGGAGTTTTTTCAAAACTACGAACGTAATTTAGTCGAGCGCACCTATGCGTTCGATGGTGTGGCAGAGATGCTGAGTCATTTAAAAAATCAAGGTATCGCTTGGGGCATCGTCACTAATAAATCGCAGCGTTTTACCAACCCGTTAGCGCGCTTGATGCCCATTTTGCACGGCGCATGTGCAGTGATCAGTGGCGACACCACGCCGCACGCTAAACCGCACCCCGCGCCCGTGCTAGAGGCCGCCAAGGTGGCTGGCTACACACCCGAGCGCTGTTGGTATGTAGGCGACGACAAGCGCGACATTGACGCAGGCGTGGCCGCTGGCATGTTCAGCGTGGCTGCTGCTTGGGGCTATTTGGGTGAACACGCAGTAGACAGCTGGGGTGCACACGCCGTAGCCCACCAGCCTAGCGACATGC
>JANOSN010000270.1:0-5271 GCA_031415895.1 Polaromonas sp.
AAAGCCGGTTGCGCGGCATACAGTTCTGCAAACTTGGCTTGACTGCCCTTGATGTAGTCGAGGCTGAAATAACGACCCAGGTCAAAAGCGAAATATGCTGCTACGGCCGCCAACAACACGACAACGATCACTAGTTTTTTCTTATCCATCATGGTTTCCTCGATTATTGATGTGTTGTTTGAACTAACTTACTTGTTAAGTCGTTTGCTTGATTCAATTCTTACGCTGCACGGGGCTTATCAGCGCAAATTGCGCCAGCCTGTATACACACGAGTGACGATAGTGACACAACACAGCCCAGCAAACAAGTACGCTAAAACTGGAAAATAGGCGGGCCACAGACAAATAGCAACGAAAAACACTAAGGTTTCAGTCGCCTCAGCTAAACCGCCCAGGAAGTGCAACGATTTATGCGGGTAATGCATGCTTTGAATGTTGCGTTTAGCCGCTAGCGCAGCAAATGCCAAAAACGACGAACCCGTGCCCATAAAAGCGGCCAGCAAAACAGCAGCAGCCAGCGCATTGGCCGCAGGGTTGGCCACTGCAAAAGCCAACGGAATACTGGCGTAGAACAAAAAATCCAATGTAATGTCTAAAAATCCACCCGCATCGGTGGGTGTGGTGTGCCGCGCCACCGCGCCATCCAATGCGTCACACAGGCGCGACAAAAGAATCAGAGCGGCAGCCGTCCAATAGGCGTGCAAGGTGATGCACCAAGCTGCAATCAGGCCAATGCCAAAGGCGGCCAAGGTGACATGGTCAGCTTGGACACCCATGCGCACCAGTCCATGGGCAAGGCGGTCTATGGCCGGGCGGATCAAAGGTGCAATATGGCGGTCTAGCATGGGGCTTGCAAATGAATGGTGCGGCTTGCGTCAGCTGCATCGGCCAAGTCATGGGTGACTAAGATCGTTGGTAATTGGTATTGGCGTACATGTGCAAAAACAAAGTCTCTAAATTGTTGGCGCAGGGCTGCATCGAGTTTAGAAAAAGGCTCATCTAGCAAGAGCGCTTGAGGCTTGGCCAGTAAAGTGCGCAGCAGCGATACGCGTGCACGCTGCCCACCAGACAGTGTGGTGGGGCTGCGGTGGGCCATATCTGTAAAGCCCAGCTCTTGCAAGGCGGCTTGAACTTGGGCTTGTCGCTGCGCCGCAGGCCCTGCGGGTACAGCAAATAGCAAATTTTCTGCAATAGTCATGTGGGCAAACAATAAATCATCTTGGAACAATACGCCGATGCGCCGCTGCGCACAAGGTAATGCGGCAATAGACTGGCCGTTGAGCGTTATCGTGCCAACAAATCGTAAGGCAGTATCTAAAGTGCCTGCTATCGCGGCCAATATGCTTGATTTTCCCGAACCACTGGCGCCCATCAGCGTGGTGATTTCGCCCGCTGCGCAGCGCACGTGCAGATTTTGCACCAGCGTCTTATCGCCAGCGCTTAAATGATTGATTTGAATTTCCAGAGCCATATCTTGTGTTGAAGCTGTATTGAACTTTAGCGCTTAAACCGCCGTGGTTTGCCCAGCCAAGCTGCCGCGCCAAAACCTAGCACTGGAATAAGCCATTGCAACCACGCATAGGCAGCTACTAAGTTGCGTTGACCACCAGATGCTAACGTCACAGCCTCTGTGGTGACGGTGGTAAAACGGCCTTCACCCACATACAAAGTGGGCAGGTACTGCGCCACGCTCACGGCAATACCAACGGCTGCTGCAGCGGTGATAGACGCGCGCAGCATAGGCCATTTCACGCGGCATAAAAATGCACTATAGCTGCGCCCTAAGCTGGCGCTGATGTGCGCATAGCGCTGGTCAAAACCTAGGTAAGCAGGGCTTAGAGCGATCACAACATACGGCAGCACCGCTAAGGTGTGCGCTGCAATTAGCGCGCTCCAGCTAGCGCTTGCACCCCATTGCAAGGCGACGCTGTGCAGCCCCACTACCCACAATACTGAAGGCAAAAGTAGCGGCAGATACATAGGCCATCGCATCGCCTGGTCCCAGCTGGTGGGGGCTAATTCAAGCCACGCAATAGCCCATAGCAAAGCTAATGTGGTGCTACTGATGGCCAAAACTACAGTCGTGCGCAACGTGCTAGAGCTGTCGGCCACACTGGCCCATGCTTGCCAAGACATACTGTCCGGCAGCACCTGAGGAAAAGGCCACACACCAGATATGCTGCCCACGAGTAAGGCCAGTAATACCAAGCCATAGATAGCGCACAGTGCGGCGAATACGTAGCTGCCCGCACCCCATTGGCGGCTTTGCAGTACACGACTATCTAACCCGCGCTGGCCTGTGTGGCCAATGGCTACTAGCCATTGGCCAAGCCACGCCATTGCAATGGCGCAAGCACCCACCGTGCCTGCTAATAGCCAACCTGCAATCGCGCCTTGTGCGTTGGTCATACTGTCGCTGTCTTGTAGCCACTGCCAAGCTAGAACAGACAAAGTCGATGGGTTAGAGGGGCCTGCGATTTGCGCAATGTCTACCACGGTCAGCCCATAAGCCAATACTGCGGCAATAGGCCAGCGCAGTCGCGGTACTAATTGAGGCCATACTACGCGTGCAAAGGCTGTGCGGCGTGCATAGCCCATGGTTTGCGCTACCTGAAGCTCTTGCGCAAGCCGCTGGCCTACATCGTCGCGCTGCAATTGTGTAGCCACGCTCCATAGCAAAAAAGGGATTTCTTTGAACACTAAGATGGCGATCATGCCCAAGCCCCACGGGTCTTGTGAGGTGAGCCAGGGTGGTGTTTGCTCAAAACCTGTAAGCCATGGGGACAGCGCGCGCAACAAACAACCGCTAGGGGCTATTAAAAAAACCAAACCCACAGCAAATGCGGCGTGCGGCACAGCCAGCATGGGGCCTAGCGCCCGCACCATGGTGGCCCATAAAGAACGACCAAACGCATGCGATAGAAACCAAGCGCACAATCCGTAGGCCAGTAAGGTAGATACCAGACCCGTCCATAAAGTCATGCGCCATGCTGGCCACAACAAGGGTGCGGTGATCACCTCAGCCCAGGCACCAGCGTGCAGTGGGCTGCGCATACTGGCCCAGACAATGCTAATGAGTGGCAGCAATACAAGGGCTGCCAAAGCCGCACTCAGCACACGCTGCGTACTGAGCGCAGCGCGGGTGCGTCCACCCCAAGCGTTCAGCTTAGGCTCCGTAGCGGCGTAGCCACTCTTTTTCAATCGGGTCAACCCAGCTGCCATGTGGCTCGGGCAGCACAGGCGCAAAGCGCTCTACTTGACCGGGGGCAGCCGCTGCGGTGAAGCGCGCGGCATCTGCTGCTGGCATTTTGCTAGCCGCCAATACGCTGGGGTCGCCCCATACGCTGATGTCGGCTTTGCGGGCTTGTGCTACGGGCGATAGCAAAAAGTTGGCCACCACTTGTGCGGCTTCTTTGCTCTTGGTGTTAAACGGGATAGCCAGAAAGTGTGTGTTGCCCACGCTGCCACTGTCAAACTGAAAGCTGTACACAGTTTTAGGCAAACGGTTGGCTGCAATTTCGTTGGCTGCTTCGTTGGGGTTAAAGGTCAGTGCCAGCATCAGCTCGCCATCGGCCATCATCTGGCGCACATTGGCAGCGTTGGTAGCAAACTGCTTGCCTGAGCGCCACAGGTGCGGGTGCAGCGCATCAAGGTGCTTCCACAGCGGCTCGGTGACTTTGGTAAACGCTGCTGCGTCATACGGTTTGTACAAAGCCGCTTTGTCAGTGGTCACGTCTAACAAAGCTTGCTTGATAAATGTGGTGCCATGAAAGTTAGGCGGCTTGGGGTAAGTCACGCGGCCGGGGTTGCTTTTAGCGAAGTCTAGAAGCGCAGCAGTGCTACGTGGTGCATTGGGCACTTTGACTTTGTCTGCAAAAAACGTGAGCTGTGCCATGCCCCAAGGAGCTTCCATGCCTTGCACGGGCTCAGCAAAGTCAATGCGCGTGGTGGGTTTGCCTTCTACGTCGACAAACTTAAAGCTGGGCAGGCTTTCGGCAAAAGGGCCAAACAGCAAGCTCTCACGTTTCATGGTCAAAAAATTTTCTCCATTGATCCACACCATGTCAACAGAGCCGTCAGTTAAGCGGCCTGCTGTTTTTTCGTTGCGCACGCGTTTGACTACATCAGCGGTATCGGTCACCTTGACGTGTTCTAGCTTGACACCAAATTGTTTGTCTAGCTCGCTCGCTGCCCATGCTAGGTAGGCGTTAATGCGCTCGCTGCCGCCCCAAGCGTTAAACACCACGGTTTGACCACGTGCTTTCTTTTCAATATCGGCCCAGGCTGTGGTTTGTGCGGCTGCCCATGGTGCAGTGGCGGCTAGTGCTGCTGCGCCTGTGTGGGTAAGCAGTGTGCGGCGATTGATAGAAACGGTCATCAAAAAAAGCTTTCAGCTAAAGAGTGGGAAAGTTACGAGCATAGGTCGTGGTAGGTGCTGGAATCTTACGGTGCGTAACGTAATGGTTACGCAGTAAGTGGGTCCTGGAGATTCAAAAAACGAAGATTCATTGCAACAAAGCTTGAGAGAACTCACGCGCACTGAAAGTTTCCAAATCTTCTAGTTTTTCGCCTACACCAATGAAATACACCCCCATGGGCCGCAGTGCGGGTTGGGCTGCAGCACGCTCGCGCGCCCATAACGCAATTGCCGCGATCACACCACCTTTGGCCGTGCCGTCTAGTTTGGTAATGATCAGCCCGGTCACTTTTAGCGCTTCGTCAAACGCTTTGACCTGGGCCAAAGCGTTTTGCCCAGTATTACCGTCGATCACTAGCAGCACTTCATGCGGGGCTGTAGCGTCTGCCTTGGCGACTACACGTTTGATTTTTTTAATCTCTTCCATCAAATGCAGCTGGGTGGGCAGTCGGCCTGCAGTGTCTACCATCACCACATCGCGGCCCCGCGCTTTGCCAGCGCTGACTGCGTCATAGCTCACAGCCGCTGGGTCACCACCATCTTGGCTGATGATCTCTACGCTATTGCGGTCAGCCCACACGCCCAGCTGCTCGCGTGCTGCAGCACGAAAAGTGTCGGCAGCGGCTAACAAAACGCTGGCACCTGAATCAGCCAAGTGTTTGGTGAGCTTGCCAATAGAGGTGGTTTTACCAGCACCGTTCACACCTGCAATCATGATCACGGTGGGCTTAAATTCGCCGATAGTCAGTGGCTTTTGCAGCGGGGCGAGTAAATCGGTAAAGGCATCGGCTAACAGGGCTTTGACGGCAGCGGGATCAGTGGTTTTACTGTCTTTTACGCGGCGCTTAAGATCG
>JANOSN010000271.1:0-1083 GCA_031415895.1 Polaromonas sp.
TCAATCTCGTCGCCGCCTTCCACCACATGGTTGTTGGTCAAAATATAGCCCGTGGGGCTCACAATCACGCCGCTGCCCATACCGCCTTGGGGCTCCTGTCCACGGTCGCCAAAGAAAAAGCGAAACCACGGGTCGTTGGCATTGGGGTTTTTGGTCGCGGCCTTGCTTACGCTGATACTCACCACCGCTGCCGAGGCTTTTTGCGCTGCCGTCCTAAAGCTGCCTGCCGGAGCCGCTACGTTATTAGCAGCAGGCGCCTCGATGGTAGGCACCAAGCCACTGCCCAGGTGCGGCTTGCGGTTAAGTAAGTCAGGCTTTAAAGTGGCCACCACAAACCACGCAGCCAACAGCACCGTGACAGCTTGAGAGAAAATAAGCCAAATTTTGCGCATAAGTTGTTTCACCAAATTTTCTACGGACATCACACCATGGTCACACGATCTACTTTAACTGAGGCCTTCAACACGCTTTTACAACCCGAGCGTTTTAAAGATTATGGCCCCAATGGTTTGCAAGTGGAGGGCAAGCCGCAGGTAAAGCGCATTGTCTCAGGGGTAACCGCGTCAGTGGCGCTGATCGACGCGGCTATTGCCCAAGGTGCAGACGCTATTTTTGTGCACCACGGCCTGTTTTGGCGCGGGCAGGACGGCAGAGTGGTGGGCTGGATGAAGCAGCGCCTGCAAAAGCTGCTGGCGCATGACATCAACCTGTACGCCTACCTCCTGCCGCTAGACGCGCACCCCACGCTGGGCAACAACGCGCAGCTGGGCCAAGTGCTGGGTTTTACGCCATCAGAAGGTGCTGGAAGCCGATTTGGCGAGCAAGACCTGGGCTGGCTAGGCACCACACAACATAAAACGGTTGAAACACTGTCTGAACACATAAAAAAGGTGCTAAATAGGCCAGTAGTCCAAGTATCTACTGCTCAGGCAGCTATTAAAAATATAGCATGGTGCACAGGTGGCGCGCAGGGCTATTTTGAGGCCGCCATCGCCGCCGGGGCCGATGTGTACATCACCGGTGAAATATCAGAACCCCAGGCCCACTACGCCCGCGAGATGGGCGTGGCTTTCATCGCCTGCG
>JANOSN010000272.1:0-1669 GCA_031415895.1 Polaromonas sp.
CGGTGCTGGCTGTGGCGGCGCACTGGCTGCCCGAGCGGACTATTTCAAAATAGACAGCTATTTGCTCAAACGCCACGTTGATTGGTGGTTTTTATACACGCTACATGCTCAAAAATCCGTCTTTCAGCATATCCGTCACAACCTCAACGTGCAGCTTCATCAGCGCGTCTCGTTCTGCGCGCACGGCCTGCCTGCCAGCCACAAGCTTTCGCGAGTGCAAAAAACCTGCCAACTGATTCAAGGCGATGATCTCTTGGCGGGCGCCACCGTGGCTTCGTGACAAATCTAATGCACGTTTGTAAAACGCCTCTTTTGCTGGGCTAGTTTGGGCGGGCCAAGCTAAAGCATCACCGTCGATCAGTTCCCGGGCCTGTGGTGAACTAAGGTAAATGTCACCCAGCATTAAAAAGTCCCAAGCACTGTCTTGTGGCAGGTCAAACCTGTCCACCAGTGTGTGAGCCAGCTTAAACCAGCCAACCGATGCAGCCAGCCCATTGTGCAGGCCTTTACTGTCAAGCCAATACAGTGCATACGCAAAATTGATGGCGATCGCTTGGCAGTGGTAGTGTTCTTTGGCTAAGCTGGCCCAAAAATAAGCTGCGCCAAAAGTCTGCACTGCATCCTCTACCAACAGCTGTACCAAGTGTGCCTGGGCCCCAGCTTGCAGCTGCCGCTCTATTTGCCGCCTAAAGGCCAAGGCACGCAAGTTGCACCACTCCCATTGCAGCGTAATGTTAGGCGCAGTGTCGACTACCGCTCTAAGCTTTTCAAAGTCAACACTTAAAGATGTTTGCAGCGGCACAGCATCAAACGCAGCGCGCGTGGACAGCAATCCAATTTTGCTGTCCACATAGGCGCGCATACGCCATGGCAGCGCAGCAGTGCGCAGCTGTAATTGCGGTAGCAGCGCATTCGCCTGCGCATATTGCCCCATCCGCCTTTGCACACGGATCAAGCGTAACGCCCACATACACCAACCCGCATCACTCAGCTCAAGCGCCTGCATTTGCGCCTGCAATAGACCGATGGCCTCGGGGTATTGACCACCCACCAGCATCACATCAGCCACAGCCAATGCGTTGGCAGCATCACACCAGGCCATTGGGTCTGCGTGCGCAGTAAAGCGGGGCTCGGGGCTGCTCGTAGGCTCAAGACAGCCTGCTACTTGCCAGTCTTCGTTGGGCAAAATAACCAGGTGCCACGGCCCGGTGGTCAGTGCACGTGCGCCAGCTTCAACGCGCTGTGCACCATCGGGTAGCACCATCGCCAGCGCAGATCTGACAGCTTCTACGATCCGTTTGATGGCTGTTCTGTCAGGCACAGCCTGCGCATCGTGCGCGGCCCAAGCAGACAAAAAATCCGCCTTGGTGTAGGCCCGGTTTCGCTGGGCTGCGGCTATCAGCCCATTTAAAAACAGGCCAGCCCGGTGATGCTTAAGCGCTGCAGAAACACCATTGCAACTAACGAAGTTAGCCTGAAGATCAAGCGAAAAAATAAGTGATTGCGGTTTTGACACAAGTGACACTTTACGGCATTAAACCCGCCTAGTTTAATCAAACTGCAAAATTTAGTCACTAAATGTTAAAGACATAATTATGAAAAAAATCAAAAAATTATTACTTAGCGCTGCAATCTCCATAGCGCTAGCAGCCTGCGGCGGCGGCGGTGG
>JANOSN010000273.1:0-1253 GCA_031415895.1 Polaromonas sp.
CTCATGCGGCCATCGGTGACCAGTGCCACTTTATAGCCTTTGCCTTGCAGCACAGCCAGCGGCGGCGTGAGCTTGTGCAGCTCGGGCATGCCGTTGGCGCGGGGGCCTTGCCAGCGCACGGCCACAACCAAGCCACCGAACCCGTTAGTGTGGCAAGCGGCTTCTAAGATGCCGTCCTTGAAAGCCTGCATCAAAGCCTCTTGGCTGTCAAACACCATGGCGGGCGCTTCGATCACATGCCGGTCATCTGGTACCGATGACACTTTGATCACGCTGCGGCCTAAATTACCTGTGAGCAATTCAAGCCCACCTTTCGCGCTGAACGGCGCGCTGACTGGCCTGACGATGGAGGTGTCTTTGCTGTCGCCTATGTCGTGCCACTGCAGGCCTTTTGCAGTCGCAGCAGGCTTTTGTGTATAGGCGCGCAGGTTGCTTGCCACGGTCAGCACGTCAGCATGCATCAGCCCCGCATCTAGCAGCTCGCGGATGACA
Organism: Polaromonas sp.; assembly: GCA_031415895.1. Lineage (GTDB taxonomy): Bacteria > Pseudomonadota > Gammaproteobacteria > Burkholderiales > Burkholderiaceae_C > JAAFIP01. The sequence goes on from JANOSN010000273.1 coordinate 493, forward strand.
TAGCCTGGCCCGCCTGCAGCTTGAAACTGGTTCACATCGGCGCTGCCGTTAGGGTAGACGTGCGACAGCAGCGGCACCACCTGCGACAGCGCTGCAAAGTCATCCCAGTCAATGATGATGCCTGCGCTGCGCGCTACGGCTACCCAGTGGATCAAATGGTTGGTGCTACCGCCGGTGGCCAGTAGCGCCACCATAGCGTTAACAATGCAGCGCTCGTCCACTATGTTGCCAATGGCGGCTTTGTTTTTGGTGGCTTGCAATACGGTCTTCACGGCCTCGCGCGTGAGCAGCTCGCGCACATTGGCACCTGTGGCTTCATCGGGGTTGATAAATGCTGTGCCGGGCACGTGCAGGCCCATGGCCTCTAGCAGCATTTGGTTGCTGTTGGCTGTGCCATAAAAGGTGCAAGTGCCTTGGCCGTGGTAGGCCTTAGATTCAGCAGCTAGCAGTTCGGTACGGCCTACCAAGCCTTGCGCAGCCATCTCACGCACTTTTGCTTTCTCGTTATTACTCAGGCCACTGGTCATCGGCCCTGCGGGTACAAACACAATCGGCAAGTGGCCAAAGTGCAGCGCGCCAATTAACAAGCCGGGCACAATTTTGTCGCACACGCCCAGTAGCAGCGCAGCATCAAACATGTCATGCGACAGGCTGACGGCAGTGGCCATGGCAATGTTGTCACGGCTGAACAAAGACAGCTCCATCGCGGAAGTGCCCTGCGTGACACCATCGCACATGGCGGGCACGCCGCCGGCCACTTG
>JANOSN010000274.1:0-6741 GCA_031415895.1 Polaromonas sp.
ATCTTGCGCCGTGAGGCGTGAAGAAGCAGTGGAGTGGTTCATAGATTTCCTTTTAAACAAAACATAGCTGTGAGCTAATTGGCCGCTGATACACGAAAAATTTTATACAACTTACTACTTTTAGCGGCTTCTCAATCTTACGCAACTCCAATACACTGCGTTATCTGGGTGTTAAACCGCTCCACGCACACCACACTTATTTGCATGTATGTTCTTGAAGGGTTGGATCCATGATTCGCACATTTGTAGCCACCTTTGCCACGCTGCTTACTCTAGCGGGCGCTGCGCAGGCGCAAGACAAATGGGTGGTGGGTCAGTCAGCACCCATTACGGGCCAAAACGCCAAGTTTGGACAAGACATCAGAGATGGTGCCGCGGCCTATTTTGCGATGGTCAATGCGGCCGGAGGGGTGCAGGGCCGCAGTATAGAGCTGGTTACCTTAGATGACAAAAACGACCGCAAACAAGCTGGCGAAAACGCGAAAACGCTGCTGAGCAACAAAGACTTGTTAGCCCTGTTTGGCTTTGCCTCGGCCACGCTGAGCCTGGACGCTATGCCGCAAGCCCTGAGCAATCGGGTGCCGTTTTTTGCGCCATTTTCAGGGGCCAACCCGGTGCGGGTGAATAACGCGGTGCTGTTTACCCTGCGCGCTTCGTACGAAGAAGAGCTAGAGAAAATGCTGAACTTCTGGACCAGCCTGGGCATAGGCCGTGTGGTGGTGGTGCACTACAACGACGAGGTGGGCAAGCAAAACTTTGATGTGGTGGGCCAGAAGCTTAAAAAAATCAATCTCGAACCCATCTCCTTCCCGTTAGCCCGCAATGCGGTCATAGGCGCTGCCGAAGTGCAGGCACTGGTCGACCTGCAGCCCGGCGTGATCATTAACACCGTGCTGTCTGGCCCGGCGGCCAAGCTGCAAAAAGAGCTGGTGGACAGAAAGCGCGTCATTCCCACATCCAGCCTGTCGTTTGTAGGGGCTGACCAATTTATTGGGGCTGCGGGCGCGGCGGGTGCTGGCGTGTCTATATCCCAGGTAGTGCCTAGCTCAGGCGCACCTATACCCGCTGTGCGCGAGTGCGCCAAGGCGCTGGAGGCAGCAGGCAGCAAAACCCCCATGAACTCCACCCAGCTAGAAGCCTGCCTGAGCGCCAAGGTCTTGGTAGAGGGTATTCGCCGCGCACGCAAGCCCGTGAATGCGCAAAGTGTGCTGGCCGCGCTGACCAACCTGGGTGCCTATGACCTTGGGGGCTATAAAATCAGCTTTGCACCCGGCGCACAGCACGGCAGCAAGTTTGTAGACCTGGCCATGGTAACGCGCGAGGGCAAACTCTTGAGCAGGTAACGTGTTGTATGCGCTGGGCTACTTTTCAACCTCCCTACCGGAATGACTATGAGCCTACCCCCAGCCACACTGCCATTTGCCCCCCGCCTGGCCAACGTCCAAACCTCCGCTATCCGCGAGATCTTCAAGCTCTTGGGCCGCCCTGGCATCATCAGCTTTGCAGGCGGCTTTCCAGACCCCGCGCTGTTTGACATCGAAGGCATCCGCGAAGCCGCTGGCCTGGCGCTAAGCGATGCCACCGCAGCCCCGGTGCTGCAATACGGCCCCACCGAAGGCTGGCAACCCCTTAAAGAAGCCATCGCCGTGCACATGGCAGGCAAAGGGATTAGCGTGCAACCCGACGGCCTCATCACCACCACCGGCAGCCAGCAGGCGCTAGACCTGATCGGCAAAACCATGATCGGCGAGGGCGACAAAGTCATCGTCGAAGGCCCCACGTTTTTAGCCACCATCCAGTGCTTCAAGCTCTACGGCGCAGACCTTATCAGCGCCCCCATCGACGAATATGGCGTGCGCGTGGACGAGCTAGAGCGCCTGATAGTGGAGCACAAACCCAAGCTGGTGTACCTGATCCCCAGCTTTGGCAACCCCAGCGGTGCCATGCTGACGCTGGAGCGCCGCAAAAAGATACTGCAACTGGCCGTAGAGCATAAAGTGCTGGTAGTAGAAGACGACCCGTATGGCGAGCTGTACTTTGACCAGCCCCCACCGCCCAGCATCATGGCCCTGGCCAACGACGTGCCCGAGGCCAAGCAGTGGCTAGCCTACTGCGGCAGCTTTAGCAAAGTGCTAAGCCCCGGCCTGCGCGTAGGCTGGATGATTGCGCCCGCAGAGCTGCTAGCCAAAGCCACCATGTGCAAACAGTTTAGTGATGCCCACACCAGCAACCTCAGCCAAGCCATTGCCGCCAACTACCTGGGCCTGATGGACGGCGGCCAGCGCCGCCTGGACAAAACCTTGGGCCTGGTGCGCAGCACCTACGCCCAGCGCGCCAGCACCATGGCCGCTTGCCTGCAACAAGAGCTAGGCAGCGCGTTAACGTACACCCAGCCCCAAGGCGGCATGTTCTTTTGGACCCGCCTCACCGGCCAGCCCACGCCCGGCAGCACCGTAGCCACATCACAAGATGCCACCGCCTACGCCAAACGCGCCCCCGACCACGGCATAGCCTTCGTCCCCGGCGCACCGTTTTTTGCCACCAACCCAGACAACGCTACGCTGCGGCTGAGCTATGCAACTTCGGATTTGGAGAAGATTGAGGAGGGGGTGGCGCGGCTGGCCAAGGCGTTGCCTGTATGACCTCCCCGAAGAACGGAGAAAACTTGGCATGCCAAACTGGCATCTCAAGTTCACCCGTCGCCGCAGCCAAGGTAAAGAAGCTTGGGGCTATGTGGTCACAGACTGTGACCACATATGAAAAGGACACGTCAGTATGGGCTCAAAATATCAGCTAACCTAGACGCTATACCTATGAGCCAACTCACCACCAGCTTCACCGACATCGTCCAACTGATCGCCGCTGCCAGGCAGCGGGCCATTCAGGCTGTGAACACCTCGTTGATTGACCTGTACTGGCAGGTAGGTGAGATCATCAGCCGCAAGATAGCGTCGGCTGAGTGGGGCGACGGCGTGGTTAGCCAGCTGGCTGACCACATAGCCCAAACCCAGCCCGGTCTGCGCGGTTTTACGCGCCGCAACCTGTTCCGCATGCGGCAGTTTTATGAAACCTACAAGGGCGACGCAATAGTGTCACCACTGGTGACACTATTGCCGTGGACCCACAATCTCATCATCCTTACCCAGTCCAAACGCCCCGAAGAGCGCGAGTTTTACCTGCGCATGGCGATTAAGGAAAAATGGGGCAAACGCGAGCTAGAACGGCAGTTTGATACAGCGCTTTTCGAGCGTACCGTGCTGAATCCGGCAAAAGTGTCGCCGCTGGTGACACTTTTGCACCCAAACGCGTTAAATGAGTTCAAAGACGCCTACATGCTCGAATTCCTGGGCCTGCAAGGCGACCACAGCGAATCCGACCTGCACCAAGGCCTGCTTGCCAAGCTCAAAGCCTTTCTGGGCGAGCTAGGCCGCGACTTTTGCTTTGTAGGATCAGAGTTCCCCGTGCAAGTAGGCGGGCGCGACTTTGCGCTAGACCTGCTGTTCTTTCACCGCAGCCTCAACTGCCTGGTCGCCATCGAGCTCAAAGTAGGCCGCTTTGAACCCGAATACTTGGGCAAACTGTCCTTCTACCTGGAAGCCCTAGACCGCGACGTGCGCAAACCCCACGAAAACCCCGCCATCGGCGTGTTGCTGTGCGCCAGCAAAGACGACGAAGTAGTCGAATACGCCCTAAGCCGCACCGCGTCGCCCGCCTTGATAGCGCAATATGAAACGCAGTTGCCGGATAAGGCGCTGCTGCAAAGCAAGTTGCATGAGTTTTATTTGCATAGCGCTCAAGTTGAACGCGACCGCATATGATTGCGCAGCACTAAAACATGAAAAGAATTCAATGCCAAATCTAATCGGAATGAAAACAATCAGTGGTTGGACCATCACTGAAAAAGTAACTTTTGCTCCAGATCATACGGGAGGCTATTTTTCCGAATGTTTTTACGTAGAAAAAGATAACGTCAAATCCTTTTTAAAGTTACTCGATATCTCCAATTTCACCGATATTGGAAAGCTTCTACAGGGTCTTTCGGAGTTTAAATATGAAACGCAACTTGTCCAAGTGAGTACCGAAAAACGTCTTTCGCGTGTAGTGCGTTTAGTTGAGAGCGGTGAGCTTGAAGTTGATCCCAATAATGCCGTACCTGTCCTTCGGAAAGTACCATATTTAATATTCGAGCGTGGACAAGGTGATATCAGGAGCACGGTAGATGTAAGCAAAAGCGTATCTGATAAATGGAGATTTTGTATTTTGCATCGAGCTACGTCAGGTTTACTGCAATTGCACCAGGCAAACATTGCACATCAAGATCTAAAACCGTCGAACGTATTGCTTTTTTCAAACGAACAATTAAAGATTGGTGATTTGGGTCGCTCAACTCAACGAGGTAATAACGCACCACATGATTCTTTGCAAATTGCTGGCGCACTGTCATATGCGCCATTTGAACTTCAATATTCGTATTTGCTACCAGATTGGGTGCAGAGAAGGTTAGCGACAGATGTTTTCCATGTAGGTTGTTTACTCGTTTATATCTTTACGAACATTGTCCTGCCCACACATGTGTTTGATCGTCTTGCTCCAATATATCAACCAACAGCTTGGGGTGACCCTTACCCTCAAGTCGTGCCTCACATTAAGGCCGCACTTGAGCAATCACTTTTAGAATTGGCAGATGATTTCCCGTTGCTCTTTAAAGACGAGTTGATCGCAATTGTTAGAGACATGTGCAACCCAGATCCAGAAAGACGGGGAGTCGGTTTAGGCCCTCGTTCAAATGTTGGTACAACGCTCTGGTTGCAAAAGTTCGTATCGAGATTTGACATCATGGAGAAGCGCGCTGGCTTACCTGCGCGCAACAATAATGTTTGATGAAAGTGCACCGCGCCGTGTAGTTCCGCGATGGCGTAGTTCATGGGTTACTGCGACAACGCCTGAGGCAAAATCCAACAAAAGCGGTGCAGCTGTTGACCTAACATCAGCACTGCGTTTAGCGGAAAAAGAATTTCGTGCCGATAGCAGCGTACCGATAGCCTCGGAGTTAATGTTTGTCGCAGTGCAAGCTAAGGACTATAAATTGGCGCAAGATGCAGCGCATTCGATTCTCGCTAGAAAAAATGAGATAAAGGCTTCTAGCTTGATTCGCAGTGCAGAGCGTGTTCTTTCAGGCGATATGTCCAGTTTGCCAAACGTTAAAAATGGCGATTTCATTCAGGCTGGACGGAAACTGCTACTGCAAAACTATAACAACCCAATTTTGTTGATGGATGTTGCACACGCTCTCACTGCAAATGGACAGCAAAAGTCTGCCGAACGCTTCATCCGAAGTGCTCTACATTTAGCACCGAATAATCGATTTATTTTGCGTAGTGCTGTTCGATATTACTTGCATATTGGATTGAAGGACTATGCACACACTTTATTGATTAAGTCCCCATTGCTTGGGGGTGATCCATGGATACAAGCATCAGAAATTGCGGTTTCAAGTGTTCTTGGTAAAACATCAAAATTCGTAAAAGGGATTGATCGCTTGCTACAGGATGCGCCAGTACTTGCTATAAATCATTCTGAGCTTGGTAGCGCCATTGCGACAGTACATATGAATAGTGGTAGTGATAAAAGAGCTAAAAAATTATTTGCGAAAAGTTTAATAAATCCAAATGAAAATACTGTCGCGCAAGCAGAATGGGCAGCTCGCCGCTTAGGATTAGTTGTTTCAGAAAAAGCACTTCAAGTGCCGCTATCCTTCGAGGCAAATAGCACTCATAGTTATAGGTCGCTTGAAATAGAGCACTCTATAGAGCAGGCAATGTATTGGATGGATGATGAGCCGTTCGCGTCTCGACCAATAGGTTGGCTAGGCTACCTTCACTCGATCAATGACGATTTTGAGAAGGCGGCCGAATACCATCAACGAGTTATTCAGCTCGAATCTGCGCCATCAACTGTGGATTTACTGAATTTGAATTTCAGCAGAATTGAATGTGGAGCGTTTGAGGATGCAACTGCGCAATTAGTCGAGTTGAGTCGTGCTTCTGACGTTGGGAAGCATAGCGCACATTTATTTGCAAACGCTGGTGCACTTTCATATGCTACTGGTGATATTGAGGGAGGTCGTGAGCTTTATCAGCGCGCAATTGACGCTGCAAAGTCTCGATCGGAGACAAATACAGAGGCGTTGGTTAGAGCTTTCTCTGCGCGTGCTGCAGTGAAATATGGTGACCTTCAACGTGATGAAATTGTGCAAAAGGTAATGGAGTATTCATCCCTACATTCAAATCCTGGTGCAACGCATGTACTTCGTCGGCTGGTAGATAAAGTAAGTAGAGACAAGCTTGAGGCTACTGCGAAGAAAAAGGTTGCCAAGCAAAAACTTTCATGGGATTCAGTGACCAACACACTAACGATCAGCTAGAACTGATCGTATTTGAGTTTCTTTGATGCCTCCTAAATATATGTCGCAATACTTTTTGCAAACATCCTCTCCATGAAAACCAAACCCTCTACCACCTTGGTCTACTCCACCGAAACCGGTCGCATCTGCCCCGATTGCAGTCAGCCGGTGGCGCAGTGCCAGTGCGCGGCTAACAGGCGTGCTCTGGCTGCGGCCAGCGGCGCAGCGGCGGATGGGGTGCTGCGGGTAAGTATCAAGTATCAAGTATCCAAAAAAAAAATGTATTATAAAATCTTAATATAATCGTGTTCCAGTTTTATTAATTCGCCGTTTTTTAA
>JANOSN010000275.1:0-1634 GCA_031415895.1 Polaromonas sp.
CACGCACCGACAGATCTCAAAGCCATTACAGGCCATACCGAGATGGCTTGGCGCAGTTTGGCACAATTGATCACCAGCATTGAAAATAATAAGGCAAATAAGGCTGTAGTCCAAGCATTTAATGCTCAAGCAGCTATTAAATCAGTAGCAATACCAGTCATTGGTATTACCGGTACAGGCGGCGCTGGCAAGTCGTCACTGACCGATGAGCTGATTCGCCGTTTGCGCCTAGACCAAAACGACAGCTTGCGTATCGCGTTAATTTCTATCGACCCATCGCGCCGTAAATCAGGGGGTGCGCTGCTGGGTGACCGTATCCGCATGAACGCTATCAGCCCGTGGGCTGGCGGTGCAAAAGTGTTTATGCGCTCACTGGCTACGCGCGAGTTTGGCTCTGAAATATCGCAAGCCCTGCCCGACGTGATAGCCGCTTGCAAGTGCGCAGGCTTCGATTTGATCATCGTCGAGACCAGTGGCATTGGCCAGGGCGACGCGGCCATCGTGCCGCATGTGAACCTGCCCATGTATGTGATGACGCCTGAGTTTGGCGCGGCATCACAGCTAGAAAAAATCGACATGCTCGACTTTGCCGAGTTTGTAGCGATTAACAAATTTGACCGCAAAGGCTCGCACGATGCGCTGCGCGACGTGGCCAAACAAGTGCAGCGCAACCAAGAGGCGTGGAGCAAACGCATGGAAGACATGCCCGTGTTTGGCACCATGGCTGCGCGCTTTAACGACGACGGCGTGACCGCGCTGTACCAGGCCATGAAGCCGCGCCTGGCCGCGCTGGGTTTAAAAATCAAAGACGGTGTTTTGCCCGAAGTCAAAACCCGCCACAGCACCAACCAAACCCCCATCATCCCCGCAGCACGCACCCGCTACTTAAGTGAGATAGCTGACACCGTGCGCGCGTATAAGCGCAAAGCGCGCGAGCAAAGCGTGCTGGCACGCGAGATCCAGCAGCTGCAAGCGGCAGCCCGCATGTTAAAAGTTGGCAAGCCCGACCGCGCCCCCGCCGCCGAGGCCGCGCTAGACCTGGCCGCCCACCGCAAAGCCGCGCAAGACCCGGGAGCACGCAAACTGTTGCAGCAGTGGCCCGACATGCAAACGGCGTATGCAGGCGACGAATATGTGGTGAAAATCCGCGACAAAGAAATTCGCACGGCACTCACCACTACATCGCTCAGCGGCACCAAAATCCGCAAAGTCGCCCTACCGCAGTTTGAAGACCACGGCGAAATATTGAAGTGGCTGATGCTGGACAACGTGCCCGGCAGCTTTCCGTACACCGCAGGCACCTTCGCCTTTAAACGCGAAGGCGAAGACCCCACGCGCATGTTTGCAGGCGAGGGCGATGCCTTTCGCACCAACCGCCGCTTCAAGATGGTGAGCGAAGGCCTGCCTGCCAAGCGCCTCAGCACTGCGTTTGACAGCGTGACTTTGTATGGCGCCGACCCCGCCACCCGCCCCGACATTTACGGCAAGGTGGGCAACAGCGGCGTGAGTATTGCCACGCTGGAAGACATGAAGGTGCTGTACAGCGGCTTTGACCTTACAGCGCCTAGCACCTCAGTCAGCATGACCATCAACGGCCCCGCGCCGACGATTTTGGCCATGTTCATGAACACCGC
>JANOSN010000276.1:0-2944 GCA_031415895.1 Polaromonas sp.
CCCATAGAAATGCCTTGGTACAGCGGATTATTCGGGTCTAGGTCACGACCCACGGCGGCGGCGGTTTCCCAGTCGGTTCCTTGTCCTTTGGTGACCGAAAATACCACGTTGGCTACGGTTTCATAGGCTTTGATATCACGACGCTTGGCGTAGATTTCCATCAGCTTTGCATGTATAGCCACTCTGCTTGGGTTGGTACGCATTGCCTCTTTAAGTATTTCCTCTGCTTGCAGGTCGCGCCCATAGGCCAAGTACACATCTGCTTCAGCTACAGGATCTACATCACCGGCAGCATCAAGCTGGCTGGGTGAGTACACCATAGACGAACCCGTCACTGCGCCTGCGGCATCATTGGTATCAATGCGCTGGCCACCGGATGCGCCAAAGAACGAATCAGGCTGCAAGCGGCTTTCTAGGAAAGAACTATCAACTTGACTAGAATTTTTGCGCTGACGGAAACGATAAAAGCCAAAACCTGCCAGCAAAGCCAGTAGGCCACCCGCAGCGGGCATCGTCAAAGGGTTATCCAATAGGCTGTCCACCAAGCTGGGCTCGGGTGGAGGCGGTGGAGCGACTACTTTGGGTTTTACAGGGGCAACTTGGGCTACCGGAGCACTGGCCGCAGTTGCTGTTACTTCAGCTGTAGTCACGCTGGTAGGCGTGACGGTAGAGGCTGTGCTGGCAGTGGGAGTAATGCTCGCAGGCGTAGTCATCACTGCGCTAGCTGTAGCAGCGGTAGGTACAGCAGGCACTGCAGTTGTGGGCGTAGCGCTTGGTGCTGCTGGTGCACCTGCAGCGATAGTGACACCCGGCTTGGCGCTGCTAGCTACTACTGCAGGAACTGCAGCTGTAACGACCGGCGCTGCAGCTGATGCAGCCGCCGCAGGCTTAGCAGCAGGCGTTGCCACTGTGCTAGTCACTAATTTATTGAGGTCTTGAATATTTTTAGACAGCTCCGCAGTGCGCGAAGCGGCATCTTTGGCTTGTTTATCTTTGGCAATCGAGTCTTCTTTGCTTGCGCTAGTCGGTGATTTTGGCGCACTGGCACCTGCAATGGCACCTTTGGACAAGGTGAGTTTGTCAGGGGCTGCAGCAGCAGGTTTGCGCTCTTGCACCTCGGCTTGCACGGTGCCCGCAGCTTTGCGACTAGCGCTTTGTGTGCTGGTGGTCGGCAGGCCTTGTGCTAGGCGGCGGCGAAACTCGTTAAAGTCTTTGCTTTGCGCTGTGATGGTCTGGCGTGCTTGGTCTGCAGGGGTGGCACCGGCAGTGGCCGCAGTTGGCATGTCTAGCACCGCACCTTTGCGCAGGCGGTTGACATTGCCTTCTACAAATGCTTCTGGGTTGGCGCTGAGCATGGCGACCAGCATTTGGTCAAGAGATATGCCTTCAGGCTTATAGCGTACGGCCAATTGCGTGGCGGTGTTACCTGCTTTTACAGTCACGCTACCGGGCTTGGCAGCAGGTGCAGGGGCTGCAGCAACGGGTGGTGCAGCGCGAGGAGTGCGTCGCTCTGTGCTGCGCACCGGGGCGGTAGCTGGCGAAGTGGATGGAGCTGCTGCTCTAGAAGGTGACGGGCTGGCACCTTGCGCAGGCAAGCTGGGTGATGCAGTTACTGCAGGCGCTGGCTGGGCACGCATGTTAGACGGGTCAAACAGCATGGTGTAGTCGCGCACCACCCGTCCTGTAGCCCAAGTGGCTTCTAGAATAATGTCTACAAACGGCTCGTTAATTGGGCGGTCACTAGAAAGTCGTAAGTAAGCGCTGCCGTTGGGACGGCGCTGCAAACTGATCTGCACAGAGTTAAGCGCGGCGTTGTACTCAAGGCCGGCTGCGCGAAACGCATCGCCACTGGCAATTTTTGCGCTTAAGCTGGCAGCCTCTTCGGCATTGATGTCAGGTACTTCAATTTCGGCGCGCAAGGGCTCACCCAGCGCAGAAAGCACATTCACGCGACCCAGTGCCAATGCATGCGCATCTAAAGCAGCTAGTCCCAGGGACAAGGCAATAGTAGCAGCAGCCACCGGAGTGCGCCAAAGTGTAGAGCGGCTGGCAGTTACCAGAACCCCTGATTTGCGACTCAGCTTAAGCTGAGCAGATAAAATTTTTATGGTTGTTAGCACAAAAGCCTCAACATGAATTTTCGAAAATTGACGTTAACATCAACACGTTAGCTTGACAAGCTAAGACAGAGTTTAAGTTTAGATACCCGGGGTTTGCCCCCCGTTACATATGCTTTTTGTTGCCAAACGACAACGCCTCGTAACCCGTAGTTACGAGGCGTTGATATTAAAAAAGCTAGTTGTGGGTGATTACTAACTTAGTTTCACTGGTATAAATTCTGTGGAAGATTTCATGCGTTCAGCAAGATCCGCAGCATGCGGCGTAGCGGCTCGGCAGCGCCCCACAACAGCTGATCGCCAATCGTGAAGGCCCCCAAATACTCAGGCCCCATCGCCATTTTGCGGATACGGCCCACGGGGATAGTCATCGTGCCGGTGACAGCCACGGGTGTTAGGTCCTTTAAAGTGGCCTCTTTAGTGTTAGGCACCACTTTGACCCACTGGTTGTCTGCTGCGATCATGGCCTCAATGTCGGCCATAGGAACGTCTTTTTTCAGTTTGAATGTCAGTGCCTGGCTGTGGCAACGCATGGCGCCTACGCGGACGCAAAAGCCATCCACGGGAGTAGCGGCTGTGCCAAAGCCTGCGCCTTGCCCCAATATCTTGTTGGTTTCGGCGCCGCCCTTCCACTCTTCTTTTGTCATTCCATTGCCAAGATCTTTGTCGATCCAAGGGATGATGCTGCCGCCCAGCGGCACGCCAAAGTTAGCTACCTCGTCACCGCTGAGCGCGCGCTGTTTGGCGGTCACAAGACGGTCAATTTCCAAAATAGCGGATTTCGGGTCGTCTAGCAGGCTTTTCACCTCGGCATTGAGCGAACCGTA
>JANOSN010000277.1:0-2704 GCA_031415895.1 Polaromonas sp.
GCTATATCAACCCAGAGCTGATGGGCTTTCATAACAGCGCCCACGTCATCATGATGGTGATTTTGGGTGGCATGGGTAATTTTGCAGGAGCCATAGTAGGTGCGTTTGCGTTTGAGATGTTTTTGCATTGGTTCAAAGACATCACCAAGCATTGGCAACTGCTGATGGGCGGTTTTATAGTCGCTGTGGTGATTTTTGCACCACGTGGTTTGCTGGGTTTAGTAGAAAAATTCACAGCCAGAAAATCGTCCAGCTCTAGCGAGGTACAGCCATGACTGACACTTTGCTGATCGCAAAAAACCTCACCAAGCGTTTTGGCGGCTTGGCTGCGGTAAACGACATCTCCATCACGCTAACCCGCAACACCATCCACGCGGTGATCGGCCCCAACGGTGCTGGCAAATCTACACTGACCAATTTACTGTCGGGCGACTTGCCGCCCACCTCGGGCAGCGTGCATTTGATGGGTCACGACGTAACCGGTGCCGCGCCCGAAAAAATATCACGCACGGGCCTGGGCCGTAGTTATCAGAAAACTAATATTTTTCTGCCACTCTCGGTGTGGGACAACGTGCACTTGGCCGCCCAGTCGCGTGCGCAGCATGCACTGCGCTGGCTGGCTACCGCAGGCAATTTTCAAACCACCAACGCTGCTGCCACCCAAGCGATTGAACAAGCAGGCCTGAAAGATCGTAGGCACAGCATGGCAGCTTCCATGTCGCACGGCGAGCAGCGCCAGCTGGAAATTGCCATGGCCTTGGCCACCCAGCCGCAAGTGCTGCTGCTAGACGAGCCGTTGGCGGGCATGGGCAATACAGAGGCCGAGAGGATGATTAACCTACTACAAACGCTAAAAAAAGACCACGCGATTCTACTGGTAGAGCATGACATGGATGCTGTGTTTGCACTGGCTGACCAGCTCACGGTGATGGTGAACGGCCAAATGATTGCCAGTGGCGCACCGTCTGCAGTACGCGCCAACGCTGCCGTGCAAGCAGCCTATTTGGGTGAGGAACATTGAGCGTGGCCACACCTTTAATCCAAGTGCAGGGCCTGCACAGCTACTACGGCGCCAGCCACATTTTGCGCGGCATCGACTTTACTGTGGGTGCTGGGGAGACCATTGGCTTAATGGGCCGCAACGGCATGGGTAAATCTACCCTGCTCAAATCCATCATGGGCTTAGTCAAACCAACGCGTGGCACTGTACACATTGCGGGCAAAGACATGACAGGCCGCTCGGCCTACGAAGTGGCCAACCTGGGCATTGCCTACGTACCCGAGGGGCGCGGAATTTTTGGCAACTTAAGCGTCAAAGAAAATTTGATGATGGCGGCTCGCAGCGGCACACGCGGCCAGCGCGACTGGACTTACGAACGGGTGCTAGACACCTTCCCTCGCTTGAAAGAGCGCCTGGGTCACGGCGGGCAGCAGTTGTCAGGCGGTGAGCAGCAAATGCTGACCATTGGCCGCGCGCTGATGACCAACCCTGATGTATTAATTTTGGACGAGGCCACCGAGGGCCTGGCACCACTAATTGCCAAAGAAATTTGGCGCATTTGCGAGAACATCAAACAAACCGGCATCAGCAGCGTGATTGTGGACAAAAACTATAAACACGTGACCCAGATCACCGACAGCAATGTGATTTTGGTAAAAGGCGAAGTCGTGTTTACTGGCACATCGCCCCAGCTGCAAGCGCAGCCTGAGGTGTTAACGCGCTACTTGGGTGTGTAGAGCCAACAGCCTATCCGGCTAAGCCCACATAATTTTCAGCCAGCATCGTCTGCGCGGCCTCAGAGCCCATTAAATAACCCAGCTCAGCCTCTTGCATTTTTTGTCCAAAACCTTCGCTGTCAGGAAAACGGTGCATCAGTGAAGTGAGCCACCAGCTAAAGCGTTCTACACGCCAGACTTTGGACAGCGCACGTTGCGAATAGCTGTTGATGCCTGCTTCCGACTTGCCGCTGTAATAGTCACTAAAAGCCTCAAACAACATCTTCACATCACTGGCAGCTAGGTTTAAACCTTTAGCACCAGTGGGTGGCACGATGTGGGCTGCGTCGCCCGCTAAAAACAAACGGCCAAAGCGCATCGGCTCGGCTACAAAACTGCGCAGTGGGGCGATGCTTTTTTCTATTGATGGGCCGGTGATGATGCGCGATGCAGTGTCTTCGTCTAGGCGCAGCTTTAGCTCAGTCCAAAAGCGCTCATCGCTCCAGTCGCTGACCTTGTCACTCATGGGGCACTGCACGTAATAGCGGCTGCGCGTTAAGCTGCGCATGCTGCACAGCGAGAAGCCGCGCGGGCTGTTGCCATAAATGATGGCATGGGGCGACACGGGCGGTACGTCGGCCAATACGCCCAGCCAGCCGAACGGATATTCTTTGCTGTACTTGGTGATGCTGCCTGCGGGCACGCTGGCGCGGCTGATGCCGTGAAAGCCATCGCAGCCTGCAATAAAGTCGCAAGCAATTTCATGGTGTACGCCATCTTTTTCATAGCGCACTGTGGGTTGCTTGCTGTCAAAGCCATGCAGGCTGACATCTTTGGCTTCATACACCGTGTTGCGGCCTACTGATGCGCGGTGGTCCATCAGGTCTTTGGTGACCTCGGTTTGCCCATAGGCCGTGACTACTTTGCCGGCTGTGCGTTGGCTCAGCTCAATGCTGTGGCGCTGGCCGTTAAACACCAGCTCTAAGTG
>JANOSN010000278.1:0-1767 GCA_031415895.1 Polaromonas sp.
ATATGGCGCACGCTATTGCAGGCGTAGGCAACTTTCGTATCAGCGCCATGCGCCAGCGCGGCAGCTACGCCGTGGTGGTGCGCTATATCGCCACAGACATTCCGCTTTTAGAAACGCTGAATGTGCCGCCCATTTTGAGCGACCTCATCATGGAAAAGCGCGGTTTGATTTTGATGGTGGGTGCTACGGGCGCAGGTAAATCGACCACACTGGCATCGATGATTGATCAGCGCAACATGAAAGTGCCGGGCCATATATTGACCGTGGAAGACCCGGTGGAATTTTTGTTTACTAACAAAAAATCTATCGTTAATCAACGCGAAGTAGGCAGTGATACCAACTCAATGCAAATCGCCCTGAAAAACGCTTTGCGCCAAGCACCCGATGTAATTTTGATTGGTGAGATTCGTGACCGCGAAACCATGTCAGCCGCCATTGCCTACGCCCAGTCAGGCCACCTGTGCTTGGCCACCATGCACGCTAACAACAGCTACCAAGCGCTGAACCGGATACTCAGCTTCTACCCCGTGGAGGTGCGCAACACCATGCTGGGCGACTTGTCATCAGCCCTCAAAGCCATCGTCTCGCAGCGCCTGCTGCGTACGGTGCAAGGCACGCGCACACCGGCCGTAGAGGTGATGATCAACACCAAGCTGATTCAAGACTTGATCGAAAAAGGCGATTTTTCAGGCGCTAAAGAAGCCATGGAAAACTCGATGGTGGACGGGTCGCAAACCTTTGAGCAAGACATTGCGCGCCTGATCGTAGAAGGCACTATTGAGCGCAAAGAAGGCCTGACGTATGCCGACAGCCCAACCAACCTGATGTGGCGCTTGGCCAATGACTTTGCCAATGCGCAAAAAGCTGCCGAGCCTGAGGCCGAGATCGACGACACGCCATCGTTTACGGAAATCACATTGGATGTGAAGCACGCTGATTCGAGGATGGGGGCGCTTTAACCATGGCTTCCCAGCAGGCCACGGCCCATGCTGCATCACCTACTGCACCCGCTGATGCGCTGGCCACACTGCGCCTGGCTGAGCAGTTGATCAGCTGTGCATCGCTCACGCCCAACGACGAAGGCTGCATGGACATCATCGCAGCGCGGCTCACCCCGCTGGGTTTTATATGCGAATGGATGGACAGCGGGACAGCCGGTGCTGAAGTGCGTAATTTATGGGCAAAACGTGCTGTAGTACAAGTATCTACTACTCAAGCAGCTACTAAAAATATAGCAAATATCAAAACCTTGGTGTTTGCAGGCCACACCGACGTAGTGCCCACAGGCCCGCTCGAGCAGTGGACTTCACCGCCCTTTGCGCCCACGCACCGCGAAGGCAAGCTGTACGGCCGTGGCGCAAGCGACATGAAAACATCGATTGCCGCGATGGTGGTAGCCGTAGAAGAATTTGTCGCAGCCCAGCCCCATGCGCCACTCAACATTGCCTTCATGCTGACCAGCGACGAAGAAGGCCCAGCGCTAGATGGCACCGTCAAAATGTGCGAAGTGTTAAAAGAACGCGGCGAAGTGCTCGATTTTTGCATCGTCGGCGAGCCCACCAGTGTGCTAAAAACCGGCGACATGATTAAAAACGGCCGCCGTGGCACGATGAGCGGCAAGCTCACCATCAAAGGTGTTCAAGGCCACATAGCCTACCCGCATTTAGCTAAAAACCCCATCCACATGGCCGCACCTATCTTGGCTGATTTAGTCAAAATTGAATGGGACCAAGGCAACGCTTACTTTCAGCCCACCAGCTGGCAAAT
>JANOSN010000279.1:0-1143 GCA_031415895.1 Polaromonas sp.
CGCCGTGGCAAGTGGTGCAGGCCTGCATGCGCTGGGCCATGGTGTTTTGCGCATTAATGGGTGGTGCAGTGGATGCTGTTTGTGCACCCACACTGTGCATGATCGACCATAGCGCTAAGACTGTGCAAAAACGTGCCGCGAAATAAATTCTCATCCCCCAAAGATGCCTGCTGCGCGCTAAAACCGCTCGTGTTCGGTTAAAAACCGCCATTGTCCTACGGCCAAATCTGACATAGGCACGCGGCCTACGCGGATGCGCTTCATGCCCACTATCTGCAAGCCTGCATGCTCACACACGGTGGCTATCGCTCCGGGCTGGCCACCTTTTACGGCAAAGCGCAGGCCGGTGGTGGTTTCGCTTTTTTTACTCATTGCTACTTTGGCCGTCAACACGGGGCGGTCATTGCGCAGCAAGGGGCGGTTGAGCAGGCGCAGTGTGTCCTCGCCCACATCGCCAGCCACGTCCACAATCAACTCGTTTTCAATCCACACTGCGTCGTCCCACAGCTTGCGCTGCACGCTTGCATCTTGGGTAAACACCAGCAGGCCGCTGGCACCGGGCTCTAGCGGTGTGACGCAGACATGGTCTTTCAAATGACGTTTTAGCAGGCGAATGCTGCGGTCAGACCTGCTGCGGCCAGCCTCTGTCAGTAGATCGCCTGCTGGCTTATTGCCGTCGCCCCAGTCAAAACCTGGCGGCTTGTGCAGCAGCACCGTCATGGGCACGCTCTCCAACAAGGTGGCATGCGGGTCTAGCTCAATACGTTCGTTTGCAACACGGAACTGGGGGCTTTCTTCTACCCGGCCGTTCACGCGCACCCAGCCGCCTTCTATGTACTGCTCGGCTTGGCTGCGCGAGCAAGGGATCATTTCGGCAAGGCGTTTGGCTAGGCGGACGGGTTCGGTCATGGCAGGAAAATGGATTGCGCACCAAGTCAGTGCAAATGCTCTTTATCAGATTGGCATGGGGTTTGCACTAACTGTGTATTGAGTATGGCATAAGCGAGGGTTAAAGAGTGAAGAAGTCTAAATTGGTCATGGTGGGTAACGGCATGGCAGGTGTACGCACCATTGAAGAATTAATAAAAATTGCCCCCGAGCTGTATGACGTGACCGTGTTTGGTGCAGAGCCTCACCCCAACT
>JANOSN010000280.1:0-3244 GCA_031415895.1 Polaromonas sp.
TGCCTTTTGGGCAAGTGGCCGCCTAATGCTGCGCGCCGTTGGTGCAGGTATTGCATCTCGGCGCTGGTCTCTTCGGGTTTGTAATAAGCGAGTGTCTTGGCTTGATCATCAGTCAGTGGCAAGTTAAAGCGGTTGCGGTAGGCGATCAGCTCATCCTCGTCCAACTTTTTTTGGCTGTGCGTGGTCATCTTGCCTTGGCCTGCGTTGCCCATGCCATAGCCTTTTTTGGTGTGCGCCAAAATAACGGTGGGCTGGCCTTGGTGTGCAGAGGCTGCGGCATAAGCGGCGTGAATTTTGACAATGTCGTGGCCGCCGCGTTTAAGGCGGTCGATCTGCTCATCCGTCATGCCTTGTGCCAACGCGGCCAGCTCGGGGTTTTGGCCAAAAAAAGTGTCGCGGTTATAGCGTCCGTCTTTTGCCGCAAAGGTTTGCATTTGGCCGTCCACCGTGTTGGCAAACGTTTTGGCAAGAGCGCCCGTGATGTCGCGTGCAAACAGGCCGTCCCAGTCGCTGCCCCAAATCAGTTTGATCACGTTCCAGCCTGCGCCGCTAAATAACCGCTCCAGCTCGTCGATGATGCGGCCGTTGCCGCGCACCGGGCCGTCCAGGCGCTGCAAGTTGCAGTTGACCACCCACACCAGGTTGTCCAAACCTTCGCGTGAGGCTAAAGTTAAAGCGCTCATGCTCTCAGGCTCGTCCATCTCGCCATCGCCAAACACGCCCCACACTTTGCGCTGCGAACAATCGAGCAACTGCCTGTGCGACAGGTAGCGCATAAATCGCGCATGGTAAATGCTGCTGATCGGGCCAATGCCCATGGACCCGGTGGGGAACTGCCAAAAATCGGGCATCAACCACGGGTGCGGGTAGCTCGACAGCCCGCGTGCACCGTGCTGGGGTGCTTCAATCTCACGGCGGTAGAAATTTAAATCTTGCTCCGTCAAGCGCCCTTCGAGAAATGCTCGAGCGTACACACCCGGCGCGCTGTGCGGCTGAAAAAACACCAAGTCGCCTCCATGCTGGTCGCCCGCTGCCGCATCGCGCGCTTTAAAGAAATGGTTGTAGCCCACCTCAAACAAATCTGCCGCGCTCGCGTAGCTGGCAATATGCCCACCCAGTTCTCCGTAAGCAGCATTCGCTTTAGCTACCATGGCCAGCGCGTTCCAGCGCATCAGCGAGCCCAGCTTTTCTTCCACCGCCAAATCACCCGGAAAGCTGCCCTGCTGACTAACATGGATGCTGTTGACATACGGCGTGGTCAGCTCAGGCTGCCAGCCCACGCGCTGCTCGCGTGACAGGGCGACTAGGCCATCCAAAATATGTCGTGCCCTCTCGGGGCCTTGCGCTGCAACAAGCGCGGTAAAAGCATCGCGCCACTCCTGCGTTTCTTGCGGGTCAATGTCGACCAACGGGTCGTTGGGCGTGGCTAAAAGACGGGCAGATGTGGCGGCATTCATAGTGGTAACTGTAAATAAAAAGGTGCGAAATGTGCTGCCTAAATCAGTAGAATTGCGCCTTGTTTAAAGCATAAAATGCCGTAAATTAGCTAATAGAAGCATTTAAATATGAATAACGATCTTGACTCCGTAGATTTACGCATTCTGGGCGAGCTGCAAAAAGACGGTAGCTTAAGCAATGTAGAGCTGGCCCGCAGGGTGCACTTAAGCCCCTCGCCATGTCTGGCGCGCGTCAAATCGCTAGAGGCCAGCGGTGCCATCAGCCGTTATGTGGCGCTGGTTAGCGCGGCCGCGCTGGGCTTGGGGCTGAATGTGTTTATCAACATCAGTTTAAAAACGCAAAGCAAACAAGCGCTGGCCGATTTTGAGCAGCGCATTGCCGAGCATGATGAGGTGATGGAATGCTATTTAATGACGGGCGACAGCGATTATTTAATCCGCGTGGCCGTGGCCGACATGGCGGCGCTGGAGCGATTTATTTTGGACCAGCTTGCGCCTATCCCAGGCTTAGAAAAAATCCGCACCAGCTTTACACTCAAGCAAGTGCGCTACAAAACGGCGCTGCCGTTACCCTCATAGGTGCTAGTGCTAAGTACACGTGTTAACTAGCCTAGTTAACCGCCCGCATCTACTTTGCCCTACAATTTGGGGATAAACTCTGAATTGAGAGGCCAATACCATGACAATGCAGACCTTTAGCATCCGTGACCTGCGCGACCGCTCGGGGGAGCTGACGCGCGAGGCCGAAGAGGGCCGCATGTCGCTGGTGACCAAGCACGGGCAACCTTTGTTTGTGAGTGTGCCGTTTACCGATGCGGTGATGGAGCATGGTGCGCGGTTTGCCTTGGCTTTGCAGCTGTATAAGCAGCATGATGTATCGCTGGGCAAGGCGGCTCAAATTGCGCAGATGCGCTACGCGGATTTTATGTTTCGTGTGGGCAGGCTGGGTGTGCCGATTGTGGATTACACCGTAGAAGAGCTTGACGCTGAGTTGGCCTTGCTCGACCGCATGGGCGTTTGATGAAGCTGCCCGCGCAAGGGTTGCTGGTGGCCGATGCAGGGCCACTGATCATTTTGGCCAAATGCGATCAATTGCACCTGCTGACCGCACTTTTTTCCACGCTGCACTTACCGCAAGCTGTGGTGCAAGAGGTACTGATGGGCGGAGATTGGCCTGAGATTCCCGGGCTGCGTGAATTTATCAAGTTGGCCACAGTGCATGAGAGCATTGACGATGAATGGGTTCAAGATTTACGCATCGAGCTGCATGAGGGAGAAATCCAAGCGATGGCATTGGCTAGAAAATTTGATGCCTTGGTATTGATGGATGAAGCGCATGGCAGACGTGTTGCAGCTAGAAATTCTGTGGCCGTGATCGGAACTTTAGGTGTGCTGCTGCGCGCCAAACTCAGAGGCTTGATTCCTTTAATTCGACCCGTGGTGGAGCAAATGAAGCAGGGCGACTACACGATCAGCCAGTCTGTAGTTGAACAAGCGCTGCGGCAAGCGGGCGAGACCGATTAGGAACTTTGTACTGTGAATAAGAGTCTTTCAATCATGCGCAATTTATTTTCTGTTAACCGCTGGCCTTGGCTACTCAGCGCTACTATTTTTATAGCTTTAAGTGCAGTAAATACTTGGACTTCAGCCCAAAATATCTCTTTAAGCAGCGCTAAATCGATAGTCACCACACCGCAAGTGCAAGCTGAGCTAGTAGCCTACGCGCCCGATGGCGTGGAGCCGGGCAAAACCGTGATGGTGGGGCTGCAAATTACGCATAAGCCTGA
>JANOSN010000281.1:0-1339 GCA_031415895.1 Polaromonas sp.
GGACAAAGCCATTGCCGAAGCGCGCTATCGCGCTGTGGCCAGCTTAAGAAAGGCAAAGAAATGAAAATCGACACTGAAGTGCGCCACATCACCAAGCCAGGCGCGAACCTGTTTTTAGAGCTCGGTTTTCCGCCCGCAGAGGCTAAGCGCCTACAGGCTGCATCGCGCAAGCAGATCAATGACACGCTGCTGCTCAAGCAGCAGCTCATGGACGAGCTGTCTGGCTGGATTGCAGAGCATCACCTCAAGCAAGCGGAGGCCGCCGAGATTTTGAAGGTCTCGCGCCCGCGTGTGTCGGATGTGGTGAACAAGAAGACAGCCAAGTTCACTATCGATACGCTGGTGGGTATGCTGAGCCTGGTGGGCAAGCCGGTGAAGCTATCGGTGGGCTGACGGCTACTGCGCAGGCGGATGTGGCTTGATGGTGGCATAGCTAGCTGGGAGGGTTTGAATGCCTTCAAAGTGGGGCATGATGGCGAATTACTTACTACATATTTAATAGCTGCTTACGCTGTATTTTATTGGGCTACAGCCTGATTTGGCACTTTTTTTATCTGCAATTCACAGCCCGCAGCCGCCACATACCTCATGAGCCCGGCGCACCTTGGTGCGTTCTAGTCGCGTGCGCGCAATATCCAACTCGGGTTTTTAGTATTTGCTCTTGCATACTGTGTTTCTTTCCAGTAAAATTGATCTTTTAATGCACTGACCTACCGATAAAAAGCCATGGCAACTGACCAACATGTTGAACTTTTTGAATCTGTGCAAGTGCGTTCGCATTGGAACGCGGCTGAGGAAAAGTGGTACTTCTCGGTGGTGGATGTGGTGCAGGTGCTCACAGGTTCTGCGCGCCCGCGCAAGTATTGGAGCGACCTCAAATCCAAGTTGAGTAAAGAGGGCAGCGAAGTGTCCGAAAAAATCGGACAGTTGAAAATGCGCTCTGGCGACGGCAAAGAGCGAGGCACCGACGCAGCCGACGTGCAAACCCTGCTGCGCCTGATCCAGTCTATCCCCTCGCCCAAAGCCGAGCCTTTCAAGCAATGGCTGGCTAAAGTGGGCTACGAGCGCATGCAAGAAATAGCTGACCCTGCCCAAAGCCTAGACCGCGCCCGCGCGAACTGGCAAAACTTGGGGCGCAGCGACAAGTGGATACAGCAGCGCATGACAGGGCAAGAAACTCGCAACAAACTGACCGACTATTGGCAAACCCACGGGGTAGAAAAATCGGACGAGTTTGCCTTGCTCACCAACATCATCCACCAAGAGTGGACGGGGGTGAGTGTCAAACAGCACAAAGCGCTGAAAAGCCTAAAGACGCAAAACCTGCGCGACCATATGA
>JANOSN010000282.1:0-1278 GCA_031415895.1 Polaromonas sp.
TGTAAGGCGGATGGAGCCAAGTTTTTGGTAGTGGCGACCACAGTCTTATCGCCACCTCGGCCAGAGTAGGTGTAGGTTTGCGCCTCGACGCGGTTGGCGATTTCAGCATCAGCCACAGCGCTGGCGCTGGCGCAGCTGTTGTATATGCTGGTGTCTGGGCTTGTGGTGGTGGTACCAGTGGTGCCAGTATTGGCGGGGGTGCTGGGCGTGGGCGTAGTGTTAACTGTTACCGATCCCGATCCTGTACTAGCCGTTGGCTCTGAAGATGTCGGGGTGATAGGTGGTGTGCCCACGGCGGGTGTCATAGAGCCTGGTTGCGCTGCAGGCGAAGCGCCCGTAGATGGCGACGCACCACCGGTGGACACGCTGCTGCCAGCTGCGGTGGGTACAGCGCCACCGCCTCCACCGCCACCGCAAGCGGTTAACACGGCACATGCCCATAGTACGCTTGTGCACAGCATGCTACGCGCAATGTGTGGTTGGGGAATGCAGGATTGATTAGAAGGCATTGGGAAGGTGGTTTGAGTGATAAATAGCCTTGTAGTCCAAGTATTCATTGACTGTTTAGCTATTATTTTTATAGTATACAGGTGGGCAAGTTGTGCATTAGCTGCCAGGAAAAACAGTAGTCTCAAACTCTCTGGCGCGCTCTAGGTCTTTGCGGCTGACGGTTTGGCCTGCTGCGTTGACGGTGACAGATTGCATCAAAACGCCTTTACCCACCAAATACCATTCGGTGGTGACAAGCGCATCGGTTGCGCCAAGTTCTCGCACGCTTAATTTGCAGGTGTTGTAGGTTGCGCTACCGCCCAAGTGAGAGCGGATGGTTTCTAAACCAAGATAGGTGATTTTTTCGCTGATAACTCTAAGAGAAGTTTCGGGCTTTAGACTGGTAGCTGTAGTCGCAGTGTCAGGAATGGGTTTAGCAAACGTTTTAGCGGTTGTTGCACTTGCCGGCAAGCTGATATAGCCAGTTTTGGTGTTTTCAGCCGTCTGGCCCACCGTGCTTAAGGTAAATCGACGGTCGTAGAAAATAGGGTCGTACCTATAGTTGTACTGCAAAGTGGGTGCGCCTGAGCTGGTGGTGTAAATCTCGGACCCCACTAGGCCTAGCACGCCATTAGTGCGTACATAGTAAGACACTGTGTCGATGTTCTCAGGGGCATCGCCGGCGCCCCCGCCGGGGTCTGTGCCGCCGTTGGGTAAGGCTATTCCGTCCAACGCGCTGAGGGACAAGACACTGCGCACCGTGTAAGGGCCAGTGCCTTTGAAGGCGGT
>JANOSN010000283.1:0-5328 GCA_031415895.1 Polaromonas sp.
ATTGCAGGCGTAGGCAACTTTCGTATCAGCGCCATGCGCCAGCAATAGCGTGCGCCATATTGAGTTCGCCAGTTTCTTCTAGCTCTTCAATGCGGGTGGATGGCAGTATCTCGGCCAAAAAGTTTTTCGGCGCATCAGCGGGCAGCGCTTGGCTGTTGATGGGCACGCACTGCCCGTTGATCTTGATCGTGGCCGGAGAATAGGCTGACAAATACACGTCTGAGGCCTTTTTCTCGGCCATCAGCTTCAAAATGCGTTCCATCGTACTCATCACATTGTCTCCGGTTATGCTATCAATTATGTAGCTATATAAGCAGTAAATACTTGGACTATAGGCTTATTCGGCTACCAAAACAGGCTTTTAATCGCGCAGCAAGTCGTTCAAGCTGGTTTTAGAGCGGGTTTGCGCGTCAACACGCTTCACGATCACGGCGCAATAGGTGCCTGGCTCGCCTGCATTTTTAGGTGGGCGCGCGCCAGAGATCAGCACCGAGCCTGACGGTATACGCAGCTTGCCCGGCTCGCAGTCTAGCCATTGGCCAGTGATGCGGTCAAACACCGGGGTGCTTTGGCCCAAGTACACGCCCATGCCCAACACACTGTTTTCTTCAACCACCACGCCTTCAACCACTTCAGAGCGCGCGCCGATAAAGCAGTTGTCTTCAATGATGGTGGGGCCAGCTTGCAAAGGCTCTAGCACGCCGCCAATGCCCACGCCGCCCGAGAGGTGCACGTTTTTTCCAATCTGCGCGCAACTGCCCACAGTGGCCCAAGTGTCTACCATCGTGCCTTCGCCTACATACGCACCAATGTTCACATACGATGGCATCAAAATAGCGCCCTTGGCAATGTAGCTGCCGCGCCTGGCTACGGCAGGTGGCACCACGCGCACGCCAGTGGCTTTCATTTCATCGTCAGTCAGGTGGGCGAACTTGGTGGGCACTTTGTCATAAAAGCCCAGGTCACCCGCTTTCATAATCTGGTTATCATTTAAGCGAAAACTCAGCAACACGGCTTTTTTGATCCACTGGTGCACTGTCCATTGGCCTACGGCCTCGCGGGTGGCGACACGAATTGCGCCGGTGTTGAGCTGGCTGATGACTTGTTCTACTGCCTCGCGGGTGGCTTGCGGGGCAGACGTTGTGGACAGATTAGCGCGGTCTTCCCACGCGGCATCGATAGTGGCTTGGAGTTGTTGTGTCATAGAGTTTTAAAAGAGAGAAAGTTAAGCTTTAATTTTTTTGTACAAATTCGACTATACGCTGTGCCGCCTCGACGCATTCCTGCGTTGGCGCGACCAAAGCCATGCGGACAAAGCCCGCACCGGGGTTATGCCCCTGCACATCGCGTGCAAGGTAGCTGCCCGGCAGTACAGTCACATTGTATTGTTCTAACAGCTTGGCGGCGAAAACGGTGTCTGAGCCGTCGCACACATTTGCAGGTACTTGCGCCCACAGGTAAAAGGCAGCGTCGGGCAGCTTCACATTCATCACCTTGGCCAGCATGGGCGTGACTTGGGCAAATTTTTCGCGGTACATGGCGCGGTTGTCCACCACATGCTGCTCGTCGTTCCAGGCTGCAATGCTGGCCGCTTGCACGGTGCCACTCATGGCGCTGCCGTGGTAGGTGCGGTAGAGCAAAAATTGTTTCATGATGGCTGCGTCGCCCGCCACAAAGCCGCTGCGCATGCCCGGCACGTTGCTGCGTTTAGACAGCGATGTCATGGCGATCATATTTTTAAAATCGGTGCGCCCCAGTTTGACGGCCGCCTCTAGCCCGCCCAGCGGCGGCTCGTCTCTGAAATAAATCTCGCTGTAGCACTCATCTGAGGCAACGACGAAGCCGTATTGGTCAGACAGGTCAAAGAGCTTTTTCCATTCGGCCAAGTCCATCACTGCACCGGTGGGGTTACCCGGCGAACAGGCAAAAATCAGCTGTGTCTTAGCCCAAACATCTCGGGGCACACTGTCCCAGTCCACCGCAAAGTTGCGTGCAGGGTCGCAGGGCACGTAGTACGCCTGCGCCCCAGCCAGCAGGGCAGCGCCTTCGTAGATTTGATAAAAAGGGTTGGGGCTGATGACGGTGGCATTTGGCTTGTTAGGGTCAATCACCGTTTGGGTAAGCGAAAACAAGGCCTCACGCGAGCCATTAACGGGCAGCACTTGGGTCTTTGCATCCACGGTCACGCTATAACGGCGCATAAGCCAAGCTGCACAAGCCTCGCGTAGCGCAGGCTCGCCGCCCGTAGCGGGGTAGCCCGCCAAGCCTTGTAGGTTGTTGGTGAGTGCATCTTTAATCAGCTGGGGCGTAGCGTGCTTAGGCTCGCCCATACCTAGGCTGACAGCGCGATAGGCTGGATTAGGGGTAATAGTCGAAAAAAGCGCCTTGAGCCGTTCAAACGGGTAGGGCTGTAGCTTGTGTAGCAAAGGGTTCATAAGTTGATTATCCCATTGGCTTTGACCTAATTATTTGTCCCCACTGAATACAAAACCCGATGCTCAGTAAGGTTGGGTTATCACGCTTGCATAGGCGGCTGGGCTGTAAGAGAATAACATTCATGCGTATATCTGACCTTCGTTTTCTACTAGCTCTGGCTTTGCCGCTGGCTGCTATCTATGGGGTTATCACCACCCCGCATCTGAGCGGACTATTCACCTTGTTCTTTTGGGTGACCATTGCCATGTTAGATGTTTACCTGCCCGGCGGCAAACAATCGCCTGCTGCGGTGGCTGCCAACAGTAATTTGACCTATTTCAGCTGGTTGCTGCGCATATATGTAGTGATGCAGTTAGCGCTGATTGCCCTGGGGGCTTACGCCGCTGTGCATGGCGACTGGCTGACAGTACTGGGCTTGGCCTTTAGTGTGGGCTATGTGTCGGGCGCGCAGGGCATCACTTTTGCACATGAACTAGGCCACAGCAAGTCCAAAATTGACCGTTTTTGTGGCTGGGTGTTGATGACTAGCGTGTGCTACGGCCACTTTATGGTGGAGCATTACCGCGGCCACCACCCGCGCGCCGCTACCTATGATGACGCAGCGTCTGCGCGCTATGGCGAAACCTTGTACCGATTTTTACCGCGCACCTTGTGGGGCAGTTTGGCCAGTGGTTGGCGGCTAGAAGGCTTGCGCATCAAGCAAATGAAGTCGTCTTGGCTGCGCAGCCCGTTGCTATGGAGTGCAGTGGCTTCTTTATGCCTAATAATGCTTCCAGTCCAAGTATTTACTGCTCAGGAAGCTATGAAATATGTAGCATTCTTCGTTCTCCAATCGTGCATTGCCTTCTTGCTATTAGAGGTAGTGAACTACATTGAACACTACGGTTTGCAGCGCAAAACCGAGGGTGGCAAGCGCGAGGCCTTTGGCATGATGCACGCCTGGAACGCCGACCATGTGGTCACCAACAGCCTGCTAGCTAACCTGCAGCGCCACTCAGACCACCATATGCACGCCTGGAAGCCCTACGCCACGCTAGAGCCATTGCCTGGCCCACAGTTGCCCACGGGCTACGCAGGCTGCTTGATGCTGGCCATGCTGCCGCCAGTGTGGTTCAAATTGATGCACAAACGCATTGCTGCACTGCAAAATACTGCCCAAAAAGACCTTGCAAGAGCCTAAAAAACCTTTATAATCAAAGCATATCGACCAAACGGGCGGCATTGAGCGCCCGTTTTTTTATGGCTGAACGGTTTTGATCCAAGCTAAAGCTTGCGGTTAGGGCGGTAGGGCCATTTTTATTTTGGGCATGTGTTTTTAGTTTTGCACGGGTGTTCTTACGGGTGTATTTTTAAGAGTTTTTTGGCACTACTTATTGTGAGCTTGCAGACGATTGTTGAAACCACGGTGAGTGGTTTAGGTTACGACCTTGTAGAGATTGATCGCTCTGCAGGCGGCTTGTTGCGCATCACGATTGACCACCCTTGGGTTGCGGGCAAAGTAGATAACGTGTTGGGCAACGTAGGCGAGCTGGTCGCCGTAGAAGACTGTGAGCGCGTCACGCGCCAGCTGCAGTTCGCCTTAGAGGTTGAAGAGATTGATTACCGCCGCTTAGAGGTGTCGTCCCCCGGTATTGACCGGCCACTGCGCCATGCGGCAGATTTTGAGCGTTTTGTAGGTGAGGTGATTGACGTCACGCTGAAGGCCCCGATGGGCGTAGCAGCGCAAGGGCAGGTCAACGCTAACCGTAAAAAGTTTCGCGGCACGCTGGAGCGTGCTGACCCTGGTGCAGGTTGGCAAATCGTCTGGAGCGATGCGCCCGAGCCCAAGTCCGGTGTACGTGTGAGCAAAAAGAAGGCGGCTGCTGTGATGCAGGCGCTAGGGTTTAGTTTGGATGAATTACGAGACGCGCGTTTAGCGCCGATTGTGGACTTTAAGGGCCGTAAACCTAAAGCTGTCTAAGGCGGCGGGTTGAAAGTTTGAATTTACTGATCAATAGGAGACTAGTGACATGAACCGTGAAATGTTGATGCTGATTGAAGCCATTTCCCGTGAGAAAAACGTCGAACAAGACGTGGTGTTTGGTGCGGTAGAAGCCGCGCTAGCGCAAGCCACTAAAAAGCTGCAACAAACCGAAGGCCACGGCGATGTGGACATTCGTGTAGCGCTCGACCGTGATTCTGGCAACTACGAAACCTTTCGCCGCTGGCTGGTAGTGGCTGACGACGCTGGCTTGCAAAACCCAGATGCGGAAGAAATGCTGATGGACGCTAAAGACCAGATCGCTGACATCGAAGAGGGCGACTACATCGAAAAACCGATCGAGTCTTTACCTATTGGCCGCATTGGTGCCATGGCTGCCAAGCAAGTGATTTTGCAAAAAATCCGCGATGCCGAGCGCGAGATTATCTTGAACGACTTTATGAGCCGTGGCGAGAAGATTTTTGTCGGCACCGTTAAGCGCATGGACAAAGGCGACATCATTGTCGAGTCTGGCCGTGTCGAAGGCCGCTTGCGCCGCAGCGAGATGATCCCGAAAGAAAACTTGCGCTCAGGTGACCGCGTGCGAGCCATGATCATGGAAGTGGACACCACCCTGCGGGGCGCGCCCATCATCCTGTCGCGTACCGCCCCCGAGTACATGATCGAGCTGTTCCGTCAGGAGGGTCCCGAGATCGAGCAGGGCCTGCTGGAGATCAAATCCTGCGCCCGCGACCCGGGTTCGCGCGCCAAGATTGCCGTGCTGTCGCATGACAAACGGGTGGACCCGATTGGCACCTGCGTCGGCGTGCGCGGTACCCGCGTCAATGGCGTGACCAACGAACTGGCCGGCGAGCGCGACGACATTGTGCTGTGGAGTGAAGATCCGGCCCAGTTTGTGATCGGTGCGCTGG
>JANOSN010000284.1:0-4888 GCA_031415895.1 Polaromonas sp.
GATGGGTTTATGCGAAAGTTTTTGCAGCGATATGTCCCGCCGCCCGTCCAAGGTAAAGAAGAACACCATGCATTGCCACAGGGGAGTCCGACCCGACCTAAGCAACAAAGCAGTACGCTATAAATTCAATAGCAAACTAAGCAATAAATACTTGGACTACAACCACTTTTAGCTACCAAATAGCACCTTGGCATCTCAATGCAAAGTGTCACATTTCACGCGGTTAACCCGAGTATGCAAAATCGATATTGAAGTTAAAATAAATTTCATATATGAACCACTGTTTCACAAAAGAAACGCATGACCGTACCAAACCCCTTATTAACTGGCCACAAAATCATCATCACAGGCGCAGCACGCGGGCTGGGTGAAGCTTTTGCACGTGCGGCCATCCATGCAGGCGCTAAGGTGGTGATTACAGACATTGCGACCGAGCAAGGCGCTGCCACGGCGGCTAGCCTAGGCCCTAATGCACACTTCGTAGCCATGGACGTGAGCGACAGCGCATCGGTCAACCAAGGCATGCTTAGCGCTGTGCAATGGCTGGGCGGATTGGATGGCTTGGTCAACAACGCCGCTGTCACCAATTCAGGGGGCAAGGCTATGGCGCAGATTACCGAAGCCGTGTGGGACAACGTGATGGCCGTCAACGTTAAAGGGCCTTGGCTAGTCACTCAAGCTGCGCACGCTGCGCTCAAAGCGTCTGGGCGCGGGCGCGTGGTCAACATTGCGTCTGACACCGCGCTGTGGGGCGCCCCTAACCTTATGGCCTACATCACCAGCAAAGGCGCGGTGATGGCCATGACGCGCGGCATGGCGCGCGAGCTGGGTGCAGACTTGATTACCGTCAACGCCATAGCGCCCGGCTTAGTCGAGAGCGAATCAACCCAATACGTACCCCAAGCCCGCCACGACTATTACGCCGCTGGCCGCGCCATTGCACGCCCGCAGCTGCCCAGCGATGTGACGGCAGCAGTGGTGTTTTTATTATCAGAAGCCAGCGGATTTATCACTGGCCAAGTGCTGCCAGTTAACGGCGGCTTTGTTATGCACTAAGGCACACCATGCACGCAGAAAATCAAGCAGCTCATCTAGCAGCTAATGAACCTATTTTTAACGAGCGCGGCCTGATGGACGCGGCGATTCCACCTGAGTCTGATATTCAGCAAACCATGTTGCCGCAAGCTGGGCAAGATTTTGCGCAGTGGATGGCTAGCCGTGTAGCGCGCTTTGCTACGCGCCAATACGACTGGGATGCCCTGAAGTTTCAAGCCGACTACGACCCAAAATACCGCCGTGCGCAAATGCGCTATGTAGGCACGGGTGGTGCAGGCGTTAAAAGCGACAGCAACACCGTGCCTGTGGGCCATTTCACATTTTCAACCATGGTGATTCCAGCGGGGCACGAGGGGCCAAGCCATATCCACTACGACGTGGAAGAAATTTTCTTCATGCTGCGCGGCACGCTCAAAGTCGTTTGCGAAAAAGACGGCCAGCGCTGGGAAACTGTCCTCAAAGACCGCGACCTGATCAGTGTGCCACCCGGTGTGTACCGTGAGGAAATCAACATTGGCGACGAGGACGCGCTGATGTGCGTGATGCTGGGCTCGCCCGCGCCTATTCGGCCTACGTATCCGCCTGGCTCGCCTTTGGCGCAGCTCAAGCGTTAAACCTCGCATTGAATCTTATGACTTTGCTTGACGCTGTTGCCGCACTGCCTGTGCACTACGCTAAGCTTAGCGACGGTGCCACTGTGCGCTATCGGCAGGCAGGTGTAGCTAGCCTTGGCGCTACACCAGCGCCTGTGATCGTACTGCTGCATGGCATAGGCTCTGGCTCGGCCAGCTGGGTGCGCCAATTGACTGCTGTGCAGCCGCAGGCCGTGCGCGTATTAGCTTGGGATGCACCAGGTTATGCAGACAGCAGCCCGGTAGCCGCAGCGCAGCCTGTGGCAGCAGACTATGCGCAGCGCCTTGGCCTGTGGCTAGATGCTCTGGGTGTGCAACAAGCGCACATTGTGGGCCATTCGCTGGGGTGCATCATGGCAGCTAGCTTTGCAAAGTTATACCCACATCGCGTAAGCCAGCTCACCTTGCTAGCACCTGCGCAGGGCTATGGCGCGGCTGACCCTGATGTACGCAGCAAAAAACTGAGCGAACGCCTGCAGGCTATTCAAACACTAGGCCCCCAAACACTGGCCCAGCAGCGTGCACCTTTGCTACTGAGCCCACACGCCCATCCTGATGAAGTGCAATTAGCCACCGCCATGATGTCGCAGCTCAATCTTGCTGGCTACAGGCAGGCTACGCACTTGCTGTGCAATACCCTTATTGCCACCGATCTGCAGCAGTTGTCCTGCCCCGTGCAAGTAGCCTGCGGCGACCAAGACACCATTACACCGCCTGCTGGCTGCCAAGCTTTGGCAGCCAGCATTGGCGCGCACTACACCACCCTGCCCGGTGCGGGCCATTTGTGCGCAGTGCAAGCTGCCGGTGAAGTTAACCAATTATTAGGACTTACAACATGATGGCTCCACACGAACGCTATACCGTGCCTGCGCTGTCACGCGGGCTGGCTTTAATGACGCAGTTCACACGCGACGATCGCGAGCTGACAGGCGCTGAGCTATCACGCCGCTTAAACTTACCCCGCGCTTCCGTCTTTCGCATGCTGCAAACCTTAGAGCAGCTAGGCTTTGTAGAACGCGCTGGCGACAGCGGTGCCTACAAACTTAGCCTAGGTGTACTGCGCCTAGGTTTTGAATATCTGGCTTCCATGGAAATTACCGAATATGGCCGCCCCGTGATTGAAGCCCTGCGCGATGCCAGCAGCTATTCAGCCCACTTAGTGGTGCGCGACATGCGAGAAGTTGTATTTGTAAGCAAGGCCGTGGGCCACAACACGCAATTCCACTCTATCCAAGTGGGTGCCAGAGTACCGGTACACGCCACCGTGCTGGGGCGCGTGCTGCTAGGCGGCATTAAGTTCAACGATTTGACAAAGCTCTACGAAGGCGTCGACCTACCCGCGCGCACACTGCAAACCCCCACCACACTAGAGGCGCTGCACAACCTCGTTAAACAAGACAGTGCACGCGGCTGGGGCATGAGCCAAGGCGGTTTCGAGTCAGGCATCTCTACCATAGCCGCACCAGTGCGCAACGAGCATAACGAGGTCAGCGCTGTCATCAGCATCAGCGTGCCCGCGTCAAGTATTCCCGCACAACAGGCGCAAGAGCTGGCCATCTTGGTCTGCGATGCCGCCCAGCAGCTTACCCAGCGCCTGCGCCACACCAGCGCCGCATTAGCTAATGCCCCAGCAGCACGCGCAGCACAGTTGGCGGTAGCCCCATGAAAGAGTCTATGCCTCACCACGAAGTTGCAGCAACCGCAAAAGATACCACCATAGTGACCGTGGGCGAGCTTGTGGCTAGGTTTTTAGAAGCGTGCGATGTACAGGCCGCATTTGGTGTGATCAGCATACACAACATGCCGATATTGGATGCCCTGCATTCACGCAACAAAATTCGTTTTGTCAGCGCACGCGGTGAAGCTGGAGCATGCAATATGGCCGATGCCTACAGCCGCATCATGCGCAGCACGCGCACCGGTAGCCTAGGTGTGTGTGTCACCAGCACAGGTACGGGCGCAGGCAATGCTGCAGGTGCCATGGTAGAGGCGCTCACCGCCGGCACACCACTGCTGCACCTAACCGGGCAAATCGACAGCGACTACATCGACCAAGACCTGGGTTTTATCCACGAAGCCGCGCACCAGCTAGACATGCTACGCGCGGTGGGCAAAGCCGCCTTTCGCATTCATAACCCGCAGTCTGCCTTGGCCACATTGCGCGAGGCTGTGCGCGTGGCCCATACGCCGCCGTGCGGGCCAGTCAGCATTGAAATCCCTATCGATGTGCAAGGCATGTTGATGCCATTGCCTGCAGACCTTGCACCTTACTTGCCCATTGCTAATACAGCTAGCAGCCTGCGCAACGACCCCAGTTTTCAACAGCTGTGCCAAACACTGCAGTCTGCGCAGCAGCCCTTGCTATGGCTGGGCGGTGGCGCACGTGAGGCCAGTGCACCTGTGCAACGGCTTGTCAAGCTGGGCTGGGGCATAGTGACCTCAGTTCAAGGGCGTGGAGTGATTGATGAAGACCACACGGCCTGCCTAGGAGCTTTCAATTTACAAAAAGCCAGTGCCGCGCTATATGCACAGTGCGATGCGATGCTGGTAGTAGGATCGCGGCTGCGCAGCAACGAAACCATGAAATACTGCTTAGCGCTGCCGAAAAATTTGCACCGCATTGACGCTAATCCGCTAGCGCAAAACAAAGCCTATACCAGTGAGCATTTTGTCTGTGCAGATGCAACACTAGCATTAACCGCGCTGGCTGATGCACTAGAAGCTGCTCAAAAAATAGACCCCGCTTGGCACAGCCAGGTAAGCGATGCCAAGGCGCTGGCAATTACTCAAGTTGACACTGGCCTAGGCGCCTATGTACAACTTAAAAATGCAGTTAATCGTGCAGTCGATCAGTACTTGCAAGGCCACTGCACTTGGGTGCGCGACATTACTTTGTCTAACACCATGTGGGGCAACCGCAGCTTAGTGCTGCGCCACCCGCGCTCGGGTGTGCATGCATTGGGCGGCGGTATTGGCCAAGGGCTGGCCATGGGCGTAGGTGCAGCCGTAGCTGTAGAGCGACTTCAGGCCTCAGCTTCTGACCAAATCCCAATGCCATACCTGGCGAAAAAAACCATCGTGCTATCAGGTGACGGGGGCTTTATGCTCAACGTAGGTGAATTAGCCTGTGCAGTACAAGAGCAAGCTGACATGCTCATCATCGTGATGAACGACGGTGGCTATGGCGTGATCAAAAACAT
>JANOSN010000285.1:0-6864 GCA_031415895.1 Polaromonas sp.
CCATGTCGCCAAAGCCCGGCTTTTTATCAGAGTTGTCGCCCGTGCTGCCTTGCTTGTATAGCGAGTAGATTTTTAGCAAGGTTGCGTTGTCAGGGCGCTCGGATAAGTTTTTAGAATCTGCCATTGCAGCGTCGAATTGGGCTTTAAGGTTGGCCATGTGCGTGCTCCTAGAAATAAAAACGCGGTTAAGGGAAACTGCCCTGTATCTTAATGGGCTAAAACCCGCCAAAATAGGGAACTAACCCCAACCATAGTACACAGTTGTACCAGAGCCTCAGGAGACACGCCCCATGGTGACCCGCATCATTGCCCAAGATACAGCCAATACCGTTGTCAAGGCAGTTAAAAAGACCGTGCGCAAAACGGCGGCCAGAACAGCTGATGGTGCACAAAAAGCCGCAAGCAACGCCCAGCAAGCTGCCATAGTAGTGCAAAAGAATGTGGAGCGCGCAGTGGCGGGCACGCTGGGCCTGTCGGGCGAGCGTATGACCAAGGTAGACACTGCCTGGCTGCGCATGGATTCGCCGCAAAATTTGATGATGATTGTGGGCATCTGGGTGTTCAAACCCGGCATCACCCATGCCCAGTTGTGCGAGCGCGTGAACGACCGCCTGCTTAAATACCGCCGCTTTGGGCAACGTGTGGTGGAAGACACTGCCGGTGCTACCTGGGTGGACGACAAAAGATTTGATATTAAAAACCATGTAGTCACAGAAACCCTCAAGGCCAAGAAAGGCCAGACCTTGCAAGACGCGCTCCAAGACCGCGTCGCCCTGCTCACCACTACGCCACTAGATCGTAGCCGCCCGCTGTGGCAGTTTCATCTGATTGAAAACTACACCCTGCCCGACGGCAGCAAGGGCAGCGCCATGATGGTGCGTATTCACCACTGCATAGCTGATGGCATTGCGTTGATCTCGGTCACCACATCACTGGTAGACGGTGGCTTGCCACCGCCTGAGCGCAAACGCAAAGAAGCACCGTCTGGGCCAGAAGACTGGATTACACAAAGCTTCTTAAAGCCGTTCACTGACTTAACTGTAAAAGCCTTAGGCGCAGCAGGTGAAGGCGCAGCGCGGTCACTGCAAATGCTGTCTGACCCGCAAAAAGGCATGGCAGGCGGCGTGGACATGGCCAAAATTGGCATGCAGCTGGTGGGCGACTTGGCAGCTTTGGCCATGATGCCCGATGACTCTAAAACCCGCCTCAAAGGCAAGCCCGGCACCACCAAAAAAGTAGCCTGGTGCCAACCCATTCCACTGGAAGAAGTGCGCGCTGTCAGCAAGGCGTTGAACTGCTCCATCAACGATGTATTGCTTAGCTGCGCAGCAGGCGCGATTGGCGAGTATTTAAGAAGCATGGGCGACGATGTGACCGGCCAAGAGATTCGCGCCATGGTGCCCGTCAACCTGCGCCCGCTAGACCAGGCCCACAAACTGGGCAACCGCTTCGGCCTGGCCCCGCTGGTGTTGCCCATTGGTGTGGCCAACCCGATTGAGCGCGTGTACGAAGTGCGCAAGCGCATGAGCCACATGAAAGGCAGCTACCAGCCCCTGCTGGCCTTTAGCTTGTTGGCAGTTGCAGGCCTGCTGATCAAGCCCGCGCAAGACGCGATGCTGAACCTGTTTAGCAAAAAGACCACGGCGGTGATGACCAATGTGCCCGGCCCGCGTGAGAAGCTCAAATTTTGCGGATCCACCATTGAAGAAAATATTTTCTGGGTACCACAAAGCGGCGACGTGGGTATGGGCGTGAGTATTTTGAGCTACGGCGGTGGCGTGCAGTTTGGCTTGATCACCGACGCAGGCCTGTGCCCTAATCCTCAAGCCATCATTGACGAATTTGAGCCCGAGTTTGCCAAGCTCAGCATCGTCACTTTGATGCTGCCTTGGTCAGAGTAAGCCCCATCGCCGATAGGGGTCGATAAGCTAACTGCTGCTGCACAAACCCGTCAAACGCACTGAGCAGGGGTGCACACAGCTGTGCTTGGCCTTCAAGCTGGGACAGCGCGGCGCACGTAGCCTCTAAGGTAGACAACTGGTGCGAGCCGTGCGCTTTGCGAATCAGGTAGCGCGATGCAGGTGGGTCAGGCAAGGCCATGCGCGGCAGTTGCTGTAGCCAGGGGTTGAGGTGCAGCATTTTGCGGCTTTTGCGCCATGTAGCGTCTAGCACTATCAAACACAGCCGAGCCGGGTTGTGCAGCCATTCATGTGGCACGGCAGTGGCAGGCAGTAGCGATGCATCATCTTGTGTGCTGGGATACAACAATATAGCGCGGTGGTGCGCTGATAGCGTTTGCATCTGCAGC
Source organism: Polaromonas sp. (assembly GCA_031415895.1). Classification (GTDB taxonomy): domain Bacteria; phylum Pseudomonadota; class Gammaproteobacteria; order Burkholderiales; family Burkholderiaceae_C; genus JAAFIP01. The sequence goes on from JANOSN010000285.1 coordinate 2,309, forward strand.
GCATCCAAGCGCTCGCCCACCAGCAGTTGGCTACGCTGCAAACTCAGATGCAATAGCCTGCCACTACCCTTGGCCTGCGCTACCTCCATAGGGTGCTGCAAAATTATCACCTGCGCTCGGTGGTCTGTCGGCGTAATCCAACGGCAAATGCAGGCGCTTTGGGCGCGCAGGCAGGTGGGGCAAATAAGGCGAGACATTCGCTTATTATCAAGCCCATCAACATGAACTCAACAACGAATAATGCCTTGGTATTGCAAGCACGCGATGTGTGCTTTGCCTATCCGCAACAACCACTGCTGGTGAATGTGTCGCTGCAAGCACCTGCGGGCGTCAGCTTGGTGCGCGGGGGTGATGGAGCGGGTAAAACCACGCTGCTGCGTATATTGGCAGGTGAACTGACTGCAGACTCTGGCCAAGTGCAGTTGGGTGATATTCATTCACATCAACAAGCTACCGACTATAAAAAACAGGTGTTTTGGGTTGACCCGCGCACCACAGCGTTTGATGCCATCACACCGCGTGCTTACTGGGCACAAATGCAATTGCAACATGCACAGTTTGATGCCCAAGCCCTTGCGGGGTTGATCGATGGTTTGTCGCTTACCGAGCATGTCGACAAGTCCTTGTACATGCTGTCTACTGGGTCTAAGCGCAAGGTATTTTTAGCGGCGGCTATCGCGTCGAATGCACTATTAACTTTATTAGATGACCCGCTAGCGGCGTTAGATAAACCCTCTATCAATTTTGTCTTGGCGCAGCTACGCGCTGCCGCCCAAGCCGCACAGCGTGTATATGTGGTCGCCCACTACGAAGCATTGGGCGATGTACCGCTGGCAGCGATGGTTGATTTAGGCTGATTTAACTTCTGTGTGGCGGCGCTGCCAGCAACACCAAGCGGCGCAAAAGCAATAGCCCCATACAGGTGATCAATGCGCCAGCCATCAAATAGACACCGATACTGACCCAGCCCAGCTGCACCAGCATGGCGGCCAAAATAGGGGAGCCTACCAAGTTGCCCAAGTTACCAAACTGCACCAACCCACCGTTGACCAAGGCAACGTCCGGGTCATCCGCTGCAAACAACGTGGGGATAGAACTGACAATGCCCGCAGGCAAGGTGCCTAGCAAAACAAAAACAATCACCACTGCACTTTGCGCAACCAGCGCATATTGCGGCAAGATGAGCAGTGCCAAACCCGCCAACACCATGGCTGCTGCAGACAAACGCACCAACTGGTAGCCTTGCATGCCAAGGTTTAGCGCTGCCATGGCAAGCAAGGTGCCTGCTAGCGATGCTAACGGCAGCGCCATGGCCCACATTGCTATCGCCTCGGGTGTCGTTGCCATCAGCTTAGGCAGCACGCTAACCAGTGCAACAAACAGCAATGTGTAGCCAAAAAATGTAGCCGGAATAGCCAGCAATCTCAACTGGCTGAGTAAGCGCCATTGCGACGCCCACAGGCCACTGGCCGTCAACTTTGTACTTGGTGCTGTAACTTGATCAGCCTTAACCCACCCCATGCACAGCACGCCTACTACCACCATCAGTGCAGCATGGCCCCATGCCACACCACGCCAGCCCGCGGCTTGCACCACCGGCGGCACCAGCCAAGCTGCGACGATAAAAGTGAGTGTGAAGTAACAGCTCCACAGCGCCATGGCTTTGGGCTGAACAGCTGGTGGGCACATTGACAAAATCAGCGTAGGCACCGCGACCACCATGGCCATGTGGGCCACGCTTTCGACTACCCGTGCCATCAGCAGTAGGCCGTAACTGTCATTAAGCAGCGGCAGCAAAGAACCCGCTACGCCTACGGCCAGCCCTGCCAGCAAGGTGCGCTTTAGCCCAAGCCGCAAACACACCGCCCCGGCAAACGTGCCTGCAGCCGCACCTAAAACGCCAATGATGGACAAAACCATCGCTTGCTGCACAGGGCTGATGTCCATCTGCTGCATCAGGCCAGGCAACATGTAGGGAATTTTGGCGTACTGAAAAGCCGCCAGCATACCTGCGGCGTACAGCAAGGCCATGCGAAGCCAAGGCGCCTGCTGGGGCAGTGTAGGCAACGCGTCGACAGGCACCTTAAGCTGTTGCCGCCGCTTTGGCGCTGTACACCTGCACTAAGTTGAGCAAATGCTGGCGCTGGCCTGCTTCTAAATAAGGCACTAGCAAATTAAGCACGTGCTGGGCACCGCGCATCAAGGCCGCTTGTGCGCTTTCGGGCTCTAGCGCTTTGCGTGGGTCGCGTACATATTCAAAACTAAGCCAATAGGTCAGCACCACCACCATGGATGTGGCGGTGGCCTCGACTTCGCGTGAGTCGATGCTGATGGCACCGCTGCGGCTCATCGCGTCAAGCATCGAGCGCACGCTGCGGGTTTTGTTTTTCAGCACCCATTGAAAATGCGTCTCGAGGCGACGGTTTTTGCTCAGCAGGTCGTTCAAGTCGCGGTACAAAAAGCGGTACTGCCAGATGAGCTCAAACAGGCTGTGCATAAAAAACCAAGCGTCTTCCACATCGCGCACACCGTCGCTGGCGTTGAGCAGTTCGCTTAAACTGCGCTCGTATTTATCAAACAGGCTGTTGATCAGCTCATCTTTGGCAGGGTAGTGGTAGTACAAGTTGCCAGGGCTGATGTTCAGCTCGGCCGAGATCAGCGTGGTAGACACGTTGGGTTCACCAAAGCGATTAAACAGCTCTAGCGTGACTTCTAAGATGCGTTCTGCCGTGCGGCGCGGTGCTTTTTTAGCCATGGCTTACCCTTGTCTTAAGCGGTCATTCGTCATTAATACATGCACTCTAACCTAAGTTGCCGCACAAGCACACTCTACGATTTAAATTATGCGCCTACATTTTGCTAAGAAGAGAAACACCCTACACATGTCGATAGGCGACCAAGGGACTCTAAAAGCTATTGCGGCCCATCAAACTGATTTAAGCCGCAATCGGTAGCGCGCTTTCTAAATCGTCCATCACTTCTTGCAAATTCACTATAGCGCGGCCTAAGCGGCTGGTGGGCGGCACGGGCTGCACTAGCTGGCGCTTAGGGTCGTTCAGTACATCGGCATTGATGGTGATGCCAAGTTTGCCCAGCTTGGCGGCCAAGCTGGTTTTGCGTGAGCGCAGCATGCTGCGGGTTTGCTGGTAAGCGTGCTCGGCCAAGGCGCGGCGCTGGCTGTAGCTGAAGGTATTGGCCAGGTACATCTCAGGGTCGCGATGGTCGGGCTCAATCAGAATAATCTCAGTACCCGGGTAAGTGCGCTCGTAGTGCTTCATGCCCAGCTCCATGCGCGAGTGGATCATCGAGCGGAAGGTTTGGCTTAGCACGCCAGGCAAGCCGCCGTCGACAATGCTAGGGATGCGCTGCCTCTGTGGCGGCAGGCCGCGCTGCATGACCGAGGGCATAGCACGGGTTGCGTCAAAAGGCACCAGCGGGTTTAAGCACAGCAGCAGGTCAACGCCTTCTTCTAGCGCCACGGTAGCGTGCAGGGTTTTTTTCAACGCGCCGTCTACATAGTATTGGTCATCAATCTCCACGGGCGGAAACAGCCCTGGCAGGGCCGAGCTGGCCTGCACCGCGCGCGAGATGGGCACGCTGTCCCAGCCGGGCTGGCCAAAGGGCGCAGCCTCGCCACTGTTTAAGTTGGTAGCTACCAAAGTTAAGCGGCTTTTAAGTTGGCGAAAATCATTGGTACGGCCTGGCTTGCTGAACATCGCCGCCAGTTGGTGGTTCATTTCTTCGCTGTCAAAAATGCCTGTAGGCAGCGCAGGGCCTAACAGCTCTAGCGCGCTGACCAGCGATTTACGCTGCACGGTAGCGCGCCAAACAGCTGAGGCCAGCAAGCCTGGCAGCATAATGCTGCGCCTAGCGAATTCGCCCATCGCGGGGCGCATGAGCCAAGCGGGGTCAAACCGGTCAGACGTATCAACACCTGCTGCGCCTGGCTGATCGTTGTCAATAAAGCTGTTGCACAGCTGGCGCGGGCTCATGCCGTTGGCCAGAGCGGCTGCAATAAAGCTGCCCGCCGACACGCCTACGTAATGGTCTAAGTGGGTAAATTCAATACCGTCTAGGGCTTCGTCTAGTGCGCACAGCGCACCAATTTCGTAAATAGCCCCTAGTGGCCCGCCACCTGCCAGCGCTAAGGCAATGCGTGGGCGCTTAGCACCTGAAATTTTTGCAGATCGGGCAACTTTGGGGGAAACTAAATGCATATCGAAAGACTATGGTGAGGAGTATTTAAAATTTATTTGCTATTAATTATATAGCTGCTTAATCAGTAAATGCTTGGACTATAAGGCTTTTTGATAGGTGGTTTCCATTAAAAAGGGCGCTGGTAAGCGCCCTTGTCAAATGATGGTGATCCCACCTAAGTTATTAGCGTGCAGTGCGCTTTTTAGCGGCTGGTTTAGCCACAGATTTGACCACTTTCACGGCTTTTGCTACTTTAGCAGGGGCTTTTTTGGCAGCGGTTTTCACGGCGCTTTTAGCAGCAGTTTTAGTAGCAGCAGGGGCCTTAGTGCCCACCTTGCCTACGGCTTTGTTCAGCTCGT
>JANOSN010000286.1:0-5918 GCA_031415895.1 Polaromonas sp.
GCAATCTCGACGATGGCACGCTCAGCATTGCCATACAACAGCAGGTCGAATTTGGCGTCCACCACAATGGATCGGCGCACTTTGTCTTGCCAATAATCGTAGTGCGCTATTCGGCGCAACGAGCCTTCGATGCCGCCCAACACAATAGGTACTTCGCTGTAAGCCTCTTTGCAGCGTTGGCTATATACCAAGGCGGCGCGGTCTGGCCGTGCACCGCCTTGACCTCCGGGCGTATAGGCATCGTCGCTGCGAATTTTGCGGTCAGCCGTGTAGCGGTTGATCATGCTGTCCATATTGCCCGCGCTTACGCCGAAGAACAGGTTGGGTTTGCCCAGTGCCTTGAAAGGCTCGGCGCTTTGCCAGTCGGGCTGGCAGATCAAACCGACACGAAAACCTTGGTTTTCTAGCACACGGCCAATCACGGCCATGCCAAAGCTGGGGTGGTCCACATACGCGTCGCCACATACGATGATGATGTCGCAGCTGTCCCAGCCCAGTGCGTCCATCTCGGCGCGGGTGGTGGGCAAAAACTTGGCCACGCCAAAACGTGCGGCCCAGTACTTGCGGTAGCTGGACAGCGGTTTAGCGTCGCGCGGAAATAGCGATACGTCGTTAAAAATAGCGGGGCGTGCGGTCATGAAAAACAAGGTGAATAACCCCTGATTTTAAGGGTTTACCCAATAAGCTCCTAATTGCAAGGATAAGTAAACATTTTGGCGTTGCCCTGGGTGGCGTTTGTAGAGCCCGCACTGATTTTGCATCTTGCTAAAAAATAGCCGTCAAACTGGCACGGCTTGTGCGCTAATTAAGTAACAAGGTGCGTTAAGTAGCCTCTAAAGTGCAATATTTGCGGTGTAATGACATTTATGGATACTTTTGTTGGCATAAACCCCTTTGAAACACTTATTTAACGCCAAATTTGTCCCGCCCGTTTGCTGAAATTTTATGTCCTCTACGTTTGAACAATCCACATTTGCTGCCACCACCATGGACTCTCAGTTGGGTGACAGTGGTGCAGCAAGCTACGGCTATCTGGGCCGCTACAGGTTGGACTTTATGATAGGCCACGGAGCAATGGGCGCAGTGTTTGAGGCTTTTGATGCCACCCTAGGCCGCACGATAGCCATCAAAACCCTGTACACACAAACCGACCAAACCTCGGGCGGTTTTGACAACGCCACGGTAGACGCCGCTATTTTGCAAGAGGCACGCGCCGCCGCCACACTAAACCACCCACACATCGTCACCGTGTACGACGCTGGCCGCGCGCCCAGCAGCATGCTTAACCGTGAGCTGCCCTATGTAGCCATGGAGCTGCTGCAAGGCAGCGACCTGCGCATGCGCATTGTCCAAGGCCCCGCTTTTGCACAGCGCGAAGCAGTGGCATTGGTGGGTAAGTTGGCTTTGGCGCTAGACCATGCGCACAAAGCTGGCGTGATCCACCGCGACATCAAACCTGCCAACGTGTTTATGTCCAAAACCAATGGCCCCAAAATTTTGGACTTTGGTTTAGCCAAATTTACGGCACTAGCCGCTAACCCCACCAACGCTGCCAGCAGCGATGTGGTGGCTGGGTCACCCCAATACATGTCGCCCGAGATGGTGCGCAGCGTGTTTGACCCTAAGGTAGAAGTAGATGGCCGCAGCGACGTGTTCTCGCTCGGCGTGATGCTGTATGAACTGCTGTGCGGAAAAGTGCCTTTCGCTGCGCCCACTTTGGCTTTATTGCAAGAGCGCATTACCCACACGCCTGCTGAGGCACCACACAAAATAAACGCCAGCATACCGCAAGACTTATCGCTTATCGTTATGCAAGCATTGGCCAAAAAGCCAGATGACCGCTACCGCAGCGCTGGCCAGTTTGCGCGCGAGTTGCGCCGCTGGGGCGCGCACGGTGACGAACACGCGCATGGTGGTAATGCTTTAGCTTCTTCATCTGCGCCTGCACCGTTGGCTGTGACCGAGGACCCCGTATTCCAGACAATGGCTGGCGCGTCAGTGCAGCAAATTAGTGCAGACACACCCGCCCTCGTAATACCTGGCCCGTCGCAGGCTGCAGGGCGCAATACACTATGGCTGAGAGCCAGCCTTGGCGCCGCAGTGATAGCTGGGCTGTGGTGGCTGTGGCAAGGCCAGCAGGTGAAGATACTGCCGCCAGTGGCCACTAGCGCTGCCACCAGCAAAGCCGCATCTTCAGGCCCCACCAGCACGCGTGTGATGCCCAGCACAGCCAATGACAGTCCGGCGTCTATCAGCACTGATGCAGCCGCACCCACTGTGAATGCGGTGGCACCAGGCAGCACATCTGCGAACGCATCGCCTGATCTACCTACCAGTGCAAATTTGCCTAGGCCAGTTGCATTGGCTAACCCAACATCTACCGCTCAAGATGCTGCGCTGGCGCTTACGGTGCCTCCATCGGCTGCGCTCAGCCCTGGGGAAAGCATTGCACCCAGCACGCCACCCGCCAGTGCGCCAGCAGCCAGCACGGCCGGCGCTGCCGCGGAGGCCACCTCTGGCAAACTGCGATTGGCTTTAAGTCCTTGGGGGCAGGTTGAGGTGGATGGCAAAAATATGGGCGTATCGCCCCCGCTCACGCAACTGACTCTGGGCGCTGGCGAGCATGTAGTGACCGTGCGCAACGCTGATTTTGCGCCACGCACCTACCGCATGAAAATTGAAGCAGGCAAGACCCAACGCTTAGTACATAAGTTTGAATAAACTCCAAGTTGAGTTAAGCTAATGATGCTTATATTTGCGAATCTATAACTTCAGTTACGAGACACATCTTTTATGAACACCCTGACGCTTAGCCGCTTAGCCGTTTTAGCCACCCTGACCGGTGTTTGTGCCGCAGTTATCACTGGCTGTGCAACACCCGCTCCTGAGCCCACGCCAACACCAGCACCTGCGCCCGTGGCTGCAGCGCCTGCAGCACCCGCACCAGAGCCCCCACCACCACCAGCCCCTGCTGCTACGGCTGCCGTGTCACCTGGCGCTGCAGCTCTGCGCGATGGCACTAGCGCGTTCAGCCAAGGCGAGTACAAACGCGCTGAGGCCAAGCTGCTAGAGAGCCAAAAACTGGGTTTGAACCAAACCAGCGAACAATTGCAGGCTCATAAAACCAAGGCTTTTCTGTACTGCGTAACCCGCCGCAGTGTCTTGTGCGAAAAATCATTTGCTGAAGCTTTTGCAACCGACAAAGGCTTTGAGCTAACCCGTGCAGAGCGTGGCCACCCTGTGTGGGGGCCAGTATTTGCCAAGGTACAGAAAAAGCAGCCTAAATAGCTTTTAACTTGCTTTATACATTGCTTCGTTTTTAAGCGAAGGGCATTGGGCGGCCCCTTGGCAGCGCAAGGTGTCCTTGTTTACCTTGGACAGGCGGCGGGACATATTGCTGCTCTCTTCGCGTTCTATCCCCAGCCTCGTACAAGCTAAGCACGTGAAACACTAAAATAGCACATTTACCAATAGAAAGTGCTCATAGTCCAAGTATTCATTGATGAAACAGCTATTATATTGATAGCGTTATCGCAATCTAACTATCAGCAAAGTACGTAGCGGCACATGCATAATCAGTCCATGTCCGCAAATTTGCAGCCCCCAGAACCCACCCAACGTCCCGCCACTTTGATGGCCCTGTTTCTTGCGCTCAACACCGTGGCGCTGCAAGGCTTTGGTGGGGTGCTGACAATTATTCAGCGTGAGCTGGTAGACAAGCGGCGCTGGCTTACGCAGCAGCAGTTTGTGGAAGACTGGGCAGTGTCGCAAATTTTGCCGGGCGGCAATGTCATCAATCTGTGCATTATTTTGGGCAACCGCTTTTTTGGCTGGCGTGGTGCAATAGTGGCGCTGGCGGGCATTTTGACAGTGCCGATGTTGATTGTGTTGGTATTGGCATCGCTATACACCCAGTTTGCTGGCGTGCCCGCCGTGTCGGGTGCGGTGCGCGGCATGGGCGCTGCGGCAGCGGGGCTAATTGGGGCTGCAGCCATCAAAATGCTCAGCGGTTTGAAGAATAATCTACTGGGAGTCCAAGTATCTATTGCTTTGATAGCTCTTACTTTTATAGCAGTAGGGTTGCTGCGGTTGCCAATGATATATACCGTGCTGGGCTTAGGCATACCGGCTTTTGCTTACGCTTGGGTGCTGGTGCGCGCGCAAGAAAAAGCGGCACTAATGCAGCCAGCAGCCAAGGACGCAGCATGACACTGGACCAATGGTTGTCGCTGTTTGGGCATTTTTTGCTACTGTCGCTGCTGGCTGTGGGCGGGGCTATCACCACAGCGCCTGACATGCACCGCTTTGTGGTTGAGCGCCAAGGCTGGCTCAGCGATGCGCAGTTTAATGCCAGCATTGCCATTGCCCAAGCCGCGCCGGGGCCTAATGTGATGTTTATCCCGCTGATCGGCTGGCAAGTGGGCCTGCAGTTAGACGGCAGCTACTTAAGCGCTGCTGCTGGTCTGACGGCTACATTTGTAGGCATCATGCTGCCCAGCAGCACACTCACCTTTGCCGCAACACGCTGGCTGCACAACAACCCCGAGCATATTGTGGCCCGCGCCAGCAAAGCGTCTTTAGCACCTATATCGATAGCGCTGCTGATTGCTACTGCATGGCTGCTGACCGCTTCGCACAACCAACCCGCCAAAGATTGGCCGCTGTGGCTGCTAACTTTAGTAGCGCTGCTACTGGTGTGGCGTACCAAAGTGCACCTGCTGTGGGTGCTGGGTGCAGGTGCGCTGCTGGGCGCACTGGGACTGGTCTAGCCAGATCGTATTAACGCGGGCTCTCAAAAAACACGTAGTTTGATGCGTAGTCGCTAAGCTCAAAATACACGCGCTTCTCGCCAGCGTCTACTGTCATATTCAAGTTTTCATCCAATACGCCGTAGCCAAAGCGGTATGGGCGTGGCTTGTTATCGTCCGTGCCCAGCGCAGTAGAGAGTTTGTCGATTTTTAAAAACCGGCGCACTACTTTGTCGCCTGCATATATTTCTAACACGCCGTTGGTGCCCGTCCAGTTTTGGATGTCACGCTGAATTTTGTTTTGCTGCTCTTGGGTGCAACTGGCTAAGGTTAAAGCTGCGCAGGCGGCAAGCAAGATTTTTTTGATGGAATTCATAGGTTTCTTTATAGATATTCGTTATTGATTTTTTGAGAAGCTGCAGTTACCAGCAGCTACGCACGCTGACGCAGAGCTTCGTACAAGCATACACCGCTGGCTACCGACACGTTCAAGCTTTCCACCGCGCCGCGCATCGGTATGCTCACCAGCTCATCGCAGGTTTTGCGGGTTAACTGGCGCATGCCGGGGCCTTCAGCACCCAGCACCAACGCTACTGGGCCTTTTAAATCAACGTCATAAATAGTTTTTTCAGCATCGTCGCTGGTGCCAATAATCCAAATATTGCGCTCTTTCAGCTCGTTCAAAGTACGCGCCAAATTAGTCACCATAAAGTACGGCATCGTCTCTGCTGCACCGCTGGCCACCTTAGACACTGTGGCGTTGATGCCCACGGCGTGGTCTTTAGGTGCAATCACCGCATGCGCACCTGCGCCATCAGCCACCCGCAGCACGGCGCCCAAGTTATGCGGGTCGGTCTCGCCGTCTAGCACCAGGATGAGTGGGTTGGCCCTTTTGTCGTCTCTGTCTGCTGAGGCCTCAAGGTCTTCTAGCAGCTCATCTAGCGACGTAGCCTGATTCACCGGCTGCGCAATCGCCACCACCCCTTGATGCCCGTGGCTGCCGCACATTTTGGCCAGTCGTAGGCCATCAGCCTCAATCAAGCGCACCTGCGCCTCGCTGGCCTTGTCGACAAAGCTGCGCAGGCGGCAAGCAAGATTTTTTTGATGGAATTCATAGGTTTCTTTATAGATATTCGTTATTGATTTTTTGAGAAGCTGCAGTTACCAGCA
>JANOSN010000287.1:0-1271 GCA_031415895.1 Polaromonas sp.
CATTCAGATGCTGCAAAGATCGCCATCTTCTTATGGTAGTCGCTGGTGTTGTACGAAAATTTGTATTTAGTGCCGGGTTGTACACCCGCTTCAGCCATGAGTTTTTTGGCTTCAGCAATACGCTTGTCCATAGGCCACTTAGCCCAGTCGTACGTTGTAGGGTCTGCACCGTTCACGTTTTGCACAATCACGCTATAGGCTGGCACTTGCCCATCTGCGGTCACGCGCTGCGCCAAGATGTCGCGGTCAATTACCATGTTCAGCGCTTTACGCACACGCACATCTTTGAAGCTGGGGTGATTAACATTTAAAGAGTAGTAACGAAGGCCCAAGATAGGGTTGTTGTGCGCTTCTTTAGGATATTGCTGTTTGTACTTCTCGTAAGTGCCGGGCGGAATCTCGTTGACCCAATCGTTCTCGCCCGATTCAAACATTTTTACATCGGCCGCGCCTGACTCTACGGGCAAATAAGACACTTGCTCTAGCGGTACGTTAGCTTTGTCCCAATAGGTTATTGACTTGGACAATACGAGCTTGCTATTGACAGACCAGTCTTTGAGCTTGAATGCACCATTGCTCACCATGTTGGCAGGCTTAGTCCACTCTTTGCCAAATTTTTCTACGGTGGCCTTATGCACCGCGCCCATCTGCAGGTTGGACACCACATCAGGCAAAAACGCTACTGGAAATGAGGTTTTGATTTCTAGTGTGTAAGCGTCAAGGGCCTTAACGCCTAGCTCGTTGGGTTGTTTTTTTCCAGCAATAATGTCTTTACCATTGAGCAAAAATCCGCCATAGGTAGGCGCGTATTTAGAACCTGTGGCGGGCGTAACCAAGCGGCGCATGCCATAGACAAAATCTTCCGCAGTAACATTGTCACCGTTCGACCAGCTGGCATTTTTACGTAAATTGAACACCCAAGTTTGTGCGTCTAATTGCTTCCAGCTTTCTGCAACACCCGGAACAATTTTGCCGTTATTGTCTGCAGCTGTGAGGCCTTCAAACAAATCTCGGATGACGTTGTTAGCCGGCACGCCCGATGCCAGCATGGGGTCAAGGGTTTCAGGCTCTGCACCATTGTTGCGCACCAGCTGCTGTTTGCCGTGCAACTGAACACCCGCTGGAATAATAGCGGCTATGCTGGTAGTTGCAGCACTAAAAACCGCCGCAGTGCATAAAATTTTGAAATGGTATAGCTTATGAGTCATGTAGGTCCCTGGTAAATATGGCCAGAGACATTAGTAGAGTCCCCAGCACAGCTAATAAATCAG
>JANOSN010000288.1:0-7018 GCA_031415895.1 Polaromonas sp.
CAGCACCACAATTTTGTCAGCCATCGTCATAGCTTCTACTTGGTCATGCGTCACATAAATCATGGTGGCTTTTAGGCGTGCGTGCAAATCACGAATCTCTGAGCGCATGGATACACGTAGCTCGGCGTCCAGGTTAGACAAGGGCTCATCAAACAAAAACAGTTTGGGCTCGCGCACGATTGAGCGTCCAATAGCCACACGCTGGCGTTGCCCGCCTGACAGCTGGGTGGGCTTGCGCTGTAGCAGGGCGTCTAAGCGCAGCAAGGCGGCTGCAGCGTTGACTTTGGCGGCAATCACATCGGCAGGCACCTTCATGTTTTCCAAACCAAAGGCCATGTTGTCGTGTACCGTCATGTGCGGGTACAGCGCGTACGACTGAAATACCATAGCGCAGCCACGGTGAGCGGCAGACACATCGTTGACTAAATTGCCATCAATCAAAATATCACCGCCCGTGGGCGCATCTAGCCCCGAGATAATGCGCAGCAGCGTAGATTTGCCGCACCCTGATGGGCCGACAAATACGATAAATTCGCCATCAGCCACGGCCAAATCCAAACTGCGAATGATGGATGTTTTGTCGTAGCTCTTGGAGATATTTTTAAGTTCTAAGGTGGCCATACCGTCCCTTTACTTCACGCCTGCGCCAGCTATGCCAGTGGTGATATATTTTTGTAAAAATGCAAATACCAAGCTCACAGGGATCAATGTGATCACCGTCATAGCCAGCAAATAGTGCCACTGCGTATTGAGCTCGCCTTGAAACGAATTAAGCGCCAACTGCAGCGTAAATTTTTCAGATTTCGACAGCACAATTAGAGGCCATAAAAAATCGTTCCAGCGCCACATTACCGAAAAAATAGCCAGCACAGCCATGGCAGGCGCAGCTAACGGCAAAATAATTTTCCAGTAAATGCGCCATTCACTGGCATGGTCCATACGGGCGGCCTCTAGCAGCTCATCGGGAATGGTCAGCATGTATTGGCGAAGCAAAAACACACCCGTAGGCGTGGCTACAGCAGGCAATATGACACCCCATAGGCTGTTAAGCAACCCCACGCTAGAGATCACCAAAAAAGCGGGTACCAAAATAATGGTGGGTGGAATCATCAACGTGGCAATGATCAAAATAAACACCGTCTTTTGCCCACGAAACTGGTACTTGGACAACGCAAATGCTGCCATAGAGTTAAATAGCAGCGTGATGATAGTGGCCACCACCGTAATGAACACACTGTTCCAAAGATAGGTACCAAAGCTGAACTTACCAAACACTTCGGTGTAATTGCTAAAGGCAAATTGCAGCTCATTAACCGGGGTGCGGTTTTTAATATTGGTTTTGATTTCGACCGTGGGCTGAGCTGGGTCTACCAGCGTCGCCACTATACCCATGCGGCTAACCTGCGCCAGCTCGCGCGTAACACCCGCCTCATCTTTAACGATGTACAAAGGCAGCGGTTTGTCGTGGCCATTCACTGCAACCGTTTTTTGGCTATACGGCAAAAATGTAGGCGGAAACTGGGCTAGTGCGCTTTCAGTTTTAAATGATGACATTACCAGCCACAGCACCGGGCCAAACATCATGAACAAGCCCACCACCAGGTAAGCATACGTCACCCAGTCGGTCCAGTCAAAACGCTGCCTGCCACGGGTGCGGGTAAGAAATTGAAGCATGCTCATTTTATTTGGCCTTTTTACCGGCTTCGCTGGCACGCGACACGAATAACTGCAGTAGCGTAAGCGCCATCAACCCCACGGCCAAAATAAGCGATGCAGCAGCGGCCAAACCATACAAATGAATTTGCTCAGCAAAGCCAGTTTGGTAGATAAATTGCACAATAAAAGTAGTGGCAGAGCCCGGCCCACCGCCTGTCAGCACAAACACTTCGTCAAAAATTTGTACCGCGCGGATCAAAGCCAGCACGATAACCACAATCAGGTTAGGCATTAGCAGCGGCAAGGTGATGCGGCGCAGCACACGCCACGGGCTGGCAGCGTCCATCTCGGCAGCTTCGTACATGTCTTTAGGTATCGCTTGCAGCCCAGCCAGCAAGATGAGGGTGTAAAAACCCATGTGCGCCCAAATCGACACGAAGATCACCCAAAAGAAAGCCCAATTTTTATCGGTCAACCAGTCTACTGGCATACCACCTGCCGCCACCATGCCTGCGTTGAACACGCCTTGGCTTTGCAGCAGCCATTTCCAAATCAGTGCCACCACTACGGGTGAGAGCAAGACCGGATAGAAAAACACACCACGCCAAAAACCTCGGCCTATGATTTTTCGGTTTAGTACCAATGCGGTGACCAGTGAGAACAACACCATCAGCACCACTTGGATAGCGCTGAACTTGGCAGTGTTAAAAATGGAGCGCCAAAAAATATCTTTGCGGCAGCTTTGAATATCAAGGTAGTTGCTGCATTCCAGCAAAATAGCAAAGTTTTCTACACCGGTATACGGCCGATCAAAAGGCATCAACTTTACGCCACCGGTGCTGGCGTAGATTAAGTTAATAAGAATCGGCAGGAAGGTGAAAATACCAAAAACGATTAAGTTGGGTGCTACAAACAGCCAACCAATACGCTTAACGCCCAACAGCTTTTGGCCCAGCTGAAAGACAGGCTCCAGCAAATTAAAGCAAAAGCCTAGAAAGGCTGATATTGCAAGTTGTAGCGTTTTCACAGCAATATGACAGCCAGCAGTTGCAGCACAAAGGGCTGCAACTGCTCTGACCTTTCAGTTTTACCGTTGAGCTTGCTTGACTGCGTCAGCCATGTCTGTGGAGATCTTGGCCATCGCCTCGTCGGTGCTCATTTCACCCACAATAGCTTGTGTAACGCGGGTCACAGTCGGCAACATGATGGCGCGGTTGAACTTATAGCCCTGGAACAAGAATGCCTCAGTGGTCAGGCTGGCAACGCCACCACTGAACACGCCCAGCGCAGCACGCATGGCAGGTGCAGCGCCTGGATAGCTCACGCCTTTTTTAGCCAAGCCTTGGTGCGCAGGGATATTATTGGTTTTGCCAATGAATTCTGCATAGTTGGACTCAGACGCAATAAAGTCCATGAATGCGCCCACTTCTTTTGGCGATTTGCTGGTCTTGAGTGCTACCCAAGCAGCGCCGCCTGGAATGCCTGAACATGCAGCTGGGCCGCAGGGGTTAGGTACAGCCACCCAGTCAAACTTGGTACCTACGTCTTTTTGCAGGCGGTTGATTTGCCAAGAGCCTGACAACACCATCGCTACGCGACCATTGGTAAATTCGCCAACAGAGTCAGCGTACGTTGAGCCGCCTGAGCCGCCCCACACTTCTTTGAGCATGGCACCATCTTTGTGCCAGCCTACAAATTTATTGACTACAGTTTTGTAGCCGTTGTCTAAAACCAAGTTGCCTTGGCCATCAAAAATTTTAGCGCCATAGCTGATCGCTGGGCCTGCAAAACGGTGGCCTGAGCGATCCCACGCCATGCCTGCCGTTAACTGGGTTGCCTTGGCTACTTTGCGAGTGGCTTCTACCCACTCGTCCCAAGTGGCTTTAGGGCCTGGCAGCTCTACCTTAGCTTGCTCAAACAATGTTTTGTTCACGTAAGGGCCGGTCATGGTCAGCTGGGACATGAAGCCGTAAATACCTTTGTCGGTCGCGCTGGGGCGCAGCCAAGTTTGTGTAGCGCCAAAGTTAGCGTCCCAGTATTTGGTGTCTTTCACATGGGTGCTGATGTCCATGTAGTACTTGGACAAACCGCCCAAGTCAGTCACGCGCGCAATGTCTGGGCCTTGGCCTGCGGCCAACTGCACTGGCAGCTGCTCCAAAATTGTTTTGTAGGGCACCACATCAATGATAACTTTGGTGCCAGCGTTAGCGGCTTCAAAGCGCTTGGCTTGCTCGGTGATCACGTCGCACTCCACGCCGTCTTGGTAGCACATTACGCGGATCTCGCCAGCTGATGCTAATGTGGGTGCCATTAAGGCCGCCAATGCGGCACTGGCTATTGCTGAAATGAGGGGTTTGTTCATGGGTTTCTCCAATGTAGTCGAACATAATTAGCTTAGCGTAAACATGGTAATTTTGCGACAGGGTTTTCACGCAGGAATGACTAGGCACTTGAGACTAGTCATCTATATGACAAAAGCTATTTGCATCTGAAAAATACAGACTTTTCGCAGCGCAGCCACATCACTGCGCGGTAATGCCTGCGGTCTTGATCACACGCGTCCAGCGCTCTTTTTCAGACTTAACAAACGCGCTATAGGCAGTTGCACCCAGCACTGGAACTACGAAACCTGTGGACTCTAAACGCTGCTTAACTTCAGCGCTTTGAATGGCTTTGACCATTTCGGCTTCAAGCTTGTCAACGATGGCTTTAGGCGTGCCTTTGGGTAGCGACATGCCTGACCAAGAGATAGCAGAAAAACCGGGGTAACCTGACTCGCTGACGGTAGGCACATCAGGGTACAGCGGGTTGCGCTGATCGCTAGACACTGCCAGTGCCCGCAGTTTGCCGGTTTTAACGTGCTGCAAAGCAACGTCTTGGTTAATAAACATCATGGGGATTTGGCCACCGAGCAAGTCAATCATCATCGGGCCACCGCCACGGTAAGGAATGCCCACCATGAACAAACCTTTGCAGTCTGTTTTGCCTGCTGGACAGGCCGAGACGGTTTGCTTAAGCAACTCCATCGCCATATGGCCCGATGCTGCATGGGTGTAGCCGTAGTTCAGCTTGCCGGGGTTGGCTTTGCCGTAGTCGACCAATTCTTTGAGTGTTTTAAACGGCTGGCTGGGGTGCACCACCAAGACGTTAGGGCCTGAGTTAACTTGTGTGAGGTGAATAAAGTCGTTATTGGAGTCGTACTTTAAATTAGCATCTAAACCGTGGGCCACTGCGCTTTGGCCTACGCCAGTTTGCACAATCGTGTAGCCATCGGGCGCGGCTTTAGCGCCGCGCTCGGTGCCTATCACGCCACCTGCGCCGCCTACGTTTTCAACCACGAAGGGCTGCTTCATCGACTTAGTTAGCGCGTCGGCCATCATGCGCGCCATCACATCGCTGGTGCCCCCCGGTGGGAAAGGCACAATCACTTTAACGGCTTTGTTGGGATAATCAGCTTGTGCAAAGGCAGCACCTGACACTATAAAAAGCATAGCTGCTTGAGCAATAAATACTTGGACTACACGGCTATTTAGCATATAAAACCTTTAAAAATCGTTAGAAATAGATACTTAACGCTTGTGCGCTGCACGCCATGCTGCAAAGTCGGTACGCGACTGCTCATCAGTGGGCGGGTACAAGCCTAGGATGCTGCGGCCTTGCAGCACCTGCGCGGTCACAAAATCTTCAAATGCTGTCATCTCTACCGCCTCAGCTGCTATCTCGTCAGCCAGCTTTGCGGGTATGACGATGACACCTTCTTTGTCGCCCACCATCACGTCGCCGGGCCACACCGCTACATCGCCGCACCCTATAGGCACGTTAATGTCTAGCGCTTGGTGCAGGGTTAAATTAGTCGGCGCGCTGGGCCGCTGGTGGTAACACGGAAAAGGCAATGCAGCAATCTCGGGTGAATCTCTAAACCCTCCATCAGTCACCGCGCCCGCGCAGCCGCGCACCATCAAGCGTGAAATCAAAATAGAACCTGCTGACGCAGCGCGTGCATCTTTGCGGCTGTCAAACACCATGACTGCACCCTGCGGGCACTGCTCTACCGCTACACGCTGGGGGTGCGCACGGTCTTGAAACACGGTGATCGGGTTTAAGTCTTCACGGGCTGGAATGTAGCGCAGCGTAAACGCCTCGCCCACCATGTTGGGCTGCTTGGCAGTCAAGTCGGTGTTGACGGGTCGCACGTCTTGAATAAACTGGTTGCGCAGACCGCGTTTGAACAATGCAGTGCACAGCGTAGCCGTGCTAACGGTTTTAAGTTTGTCGCGGGTTGATGTGCTGAGAGTCATATGTATTGATGGTAATAACGATGATGCGGCTAGCGATCTAGCTGCCGGTCTAATAATCGGTTGCGCGCTTGGTCAATGTGGTAGCGCATGGCAATGCCAGCGCTGTCGGCGTCTGACACGCGAATGGCGTTGACGATACGGTCATGCTCGTCGAGTACACGGTCGCGCCGCTGAACAGACGCAGCCCGGGTAAGCGACAGCGTGACGTTCATGCTGCCTTTGTGTTTATCTGCCAGCTGGTCGAGTGTTTCCAGCAACATGGCGTTGCCTGATGCCACAGCAATCGCGCGGTGAAAAGCATAGTCGGCCTCTTGCGCAGCTTGGCCTTTGCCAAATACGGTTTTAAGCAATGTGGCGGCTTTTTCTATGGTGCGCAGCTGTACGTCGGTGCGCTGGCGTGCGGCCAAGCGTGCAGACAGCTCCTCAATCGCCATCCGCAGTTCTAGGCTTTGCAGCACATCGTGCAGGGTAAATGTGCGCGTTAGCTCGCCTAATTTTTGCGACGGGCTGCGCTGCACGAAGCTGCCCGACCCTTGGCGCGAAGTCACCACGCCATCGCTTTGCAGCCGCTGCAATGCCTCGCGCACCACGGGGCGTGACACATTAAACCGCTGGGCCAACTGCGTCTCTGGCGGCAAACGGTCGCCCACGGCAACGGTGCCAGCCATGATGTCGCCTAGCAGGTCGGTGTAGACCGACTGCGATAAACGCAGCCGGTCTACGGCCAGTGGTGAAAGATCTGAGATGGGCATGTTTATGAACCGTTGTGCAGATACGGGCTTAGTGAATTTCTGGCTCGCCAGCAGGCTTGCCTTGCTGGTCGGCTTTGTAGTCGGTTTCTAAAAAGTCAAAATCACAGCCCTTGTCGGCTTGTTGGATATGCTTTAAATACAGCGCGCCGTAACCACGGCTGAACTTCGGCATAGGCGGAATCCAGGCACTGCGTCGCTTGGCCAGCTCGGCATCATTCACGGCCATGCTGATGCTGCGCGCTTCGATGTCTAGGGTGATCAGGTCGCCGTCTCGCACCAGCGCCAGCGGGCCGCCCACATGGCTCTCAGGCG
>JANOSN010000289.1:0-5600 GCA_031415895.1 Polaromonas sp.
CCTTGCAGCTGGTGGCTCATACCGCCCGTACCCCAGATTTGTACATTTAAGTCTTGGTCAAACGACTCTACGGCTTTGCGAATGGCTTTGCCCAAATTTAAACAACGCTGGCCTGACGGCACAGGGTACTGCACCACGTTAATCACAATCGGTATGACTGGGCAAGGCCAAGCATCGGGTTGACCGCACATCAAGCTCAGTGGCACCGTCATACCATGGTCAACATCCATCTTGTTGACGATCGTTAAATCAAAATCGTCTTGAATAACAGACTGCGTTATGTGCGCGGCCAGCTCGGGGTGACCGATGACTTTGGGCACGGGGCGCGGGCCCCAGCCTTCGTCAGCCACTGCATACTCGGCTGCGCAGCCAATGGCAAATGTAGGAATCATCTCTAGGCTAAATGCCGTAGCGTGGTCGTTAAATACTAGCAAAATAACGTCGGGTTTATTGTCTTTGAGCCACTGTTTAGATGGCTCGTAGCCTTTGAACAAAGGCTGCCAATAGGCTTCTTGGGTTTTGCCTAAATCCATCGCTGCCCCTATGGCGGGCACGTGGGATGTAAAAACACTTGCGGTAATGCGGGCCATGTTATGTGCTTTCTTTGTGGCTGGCTTGACCTTGTGGCTGACGGTGCGCTTGGGCCGTGCCGTCCTCGCCAACTACGCGGTTACCTTCGATAGATCTGCCGCCCGAGACCATCATGGCTTTGTACTCGTCCTCGGTCATGCCCGTCATGCTGCCAGCCATTTGCTGAAAGCTGCGGCCATGCGTAGCGCCTAGCTTGGCTAAAAAGTAAATATTACCGCCCAACTTGATAGCTTTGTTCAGATCTACCGCTAAGACCGCTTGTTTTTGGTCTTCGGTCATTGGCCATTCATCAAGGTAGGCACGTTGGTCAGCTTTAAACCGCTCGCGGTTATCAGCCTTCATAAGTGACATGCAAAATTGATTGAGATGGTAGCCCTTGCGTGACTCGTCCATGTCAAACATCGTCGTGCCGGGCACATCTAAATAAGGTTTATGCAATGACATGCTTAATCTTTCCAATACAGACGCATAGGATTGTCCACCAACAGTTTATGTTGTAGCTCTGCTGTTACAGCAATGTGTGGAATAAAGTCGACCAACAAGCCGTCATCGGGCATATGGTCTTTCAGGTTGGGGTGCGGCCAGTCTGTGCCCCAAAGCACACGGTCTGGGAAGGTCTCCACTATGCGACGCGCAAACGGGATCACGTCCTTGTAGGCGTTTTGCTCACCGTGCAATGCTTTGGGGCCAGTCACGCTCAAGCGCTCTGGGCAGCTAGCTTTGCTCCATACATTGGGGTGCTCGGTCATAAACTTTACAAACAGCTCAAACTCAGGGCCGTCCACAGGTTTGCTCACATCGGGGCGGCCCATGTGGTCTACTACGATAGTGGTGGGCAACGCCGTAAAAAAGTCCCACAGTTCAGGCAAATCTACCGCTTCAAAATAAATCACTACGTGCCAGCCCAATTGGGCAATGCGGGTTGCAATCTCTAGCAGTTCGTCTTTGGGTGTGAAGTCGACCAAACGCTTAACAAAGTTAAAACGCACTCCACGCACGCCTGCAGCGTGCATGTCTTGTAACTCTCGGTCTGTCACGCTGCGCCGCACGGTAGCCACACCTCGTGCTTTGCCATGCGATGCGCGACATGCATCCACCATGGCGCGGTTATCAGCGCCGTGACAAGTGGCTTGCACAATGACGTTTTTATCAAAACCTAAATGGTCGCGCAATGCAAACAACTGCTGCTTGCTCGCGTCGCAAGGGGTGTATTTACGCTCTGGCGCATAAGCAAACTCTGCACCCGGCCCAAACACGTGACAGTGCGCATCTACTGCGCCTGCAGGTAGCTTAAATCGGGGTTTAGCAGGGCCGCTGTACCAGTCTAGCCAGCTTGGGGTTTTTGCAAACTCTGCGGTTTTTTCTAATTGCATAGTCATCGCCAATTTAATTTCTTAATCGATATAGCGCAAGCCAGCCTTAGCCAATGGTTCACGCATGTTGTACATGTCTAGGCCCAGCACACCAGAGGCTAACTTATTGCGTTTTTCTGCTTCCAGGGCTTCGCGTGCGGCAGCAGTTTCTAGGGTTTTGACGGCCCACTTGGCAGGCACTACCACCACACCATCATCATCGGCCACGATCACATCACCGGGGTTAACCAACATGCCCGCACACACTACAGGAATGTTGACTGAACCAATCGTGGCTTTGATGGTGCCTTTAGAACTAATAGCTTTGCTCCAAACAGGGAAATTCATTTCTTTAAGCGTCTTCACATCGCGCACACCCGCATCGATGATCAGTGCACGCGCGCCACGGGCTTGAAAACTGGTGGCCAGCAGATCGCCAAAATAACCATCAGTGCAGTCTGCGGTGATAGCAGCCACCACAATATCACCAGTTTGAATCTGCTCAGCCACCACATGCATCATCCAGTTATCGCCTGGGTGCAGCAGCACGGTCACTGCTGTGCCGCTAACCTGCGCAGCACTGTAGATGGGCCGCATATACGGTTTCATCAGCCCTACCCGGCCCATGGCCTCGTGCACTGTGGCCGAACCCAAGGCAGCCAATTTATCAGCAGCGGTTTTATCTGCACGGGTAATGTTGCGGTACACAACGCCTAGTTCAAACATGTTATTGGCCTTTCTTGGAAAGTGCAGCGTCTAAGCGCGGAAAAACACGGCGCGTATTGCCTTCGTAAATTTGGTATTTTTGCTGCGCGTTTAGCTGGGTCGATGCTTCGATATAACGCTTGGTATCGTCATAGTAGTTGCCCGTTTCCGGGTCGATACCACGTACTGCACCAATCATTTCGCTAGCAAACAAAATGTTATCGACTGGAATAACTTTAGTCAGCAAGTCAATACCCGGCTGGTGGTAGACGCAGGTGTCAAAGAAAATGTTGTTGAGCAAATGGTCTTTAAGTAAAGGCTTTTTAAGCTCTTGCGCCAAGCCGCGAAAACGCCCCCAGTGGTAAGGCACCGCACCGCCGCCATGCGGAATTAAAAACTTCAGCGTCGGGAAATCTTTGAACAAGTCGCTGGTCAAGCACTGCATAAACGCCGTAGTGTCGGCATTCAAATAATGTGCGCCCGTGGTATGAAAGCACGCATTGCAACTGGTGCTCACGTGGATCATGGCGGGAATGTCGTACTCCACCATCTTCTCATAAATGGGGTACCAGTGTTTGTCGCTTAAGGGCGGAGATGTCCAGTGGCCACCGGACGGGTCAGGGTTGAGGTTAATACCAACATTGCCAAACTGCTCTACACATTTTACTAATTCAGGAATACAGGTTTTAGGATCAACACCCGGCGACTGCGGCAACATAGCTACCGGTATAAAACTATCCGGGAATAACTGGCTAACGCGGTAGCATAGCTCGTTGCAAATAGCCGCCCAGGTGGAGGACACATTGAAGTCGCCAATGTGGTGTGCCATAAACGATGCACGGGGCGAGAAAATCGTTAAGTCACTTCCACGCTCTTTCATCAAACGCAACTGGTTTTGCTCAATGGTCTCGCGCAATTCGTCATCGCTGATTTTTAGGTCAGCCACTTTTGGCATCATGGCGGAGTCTTTGATACCGGCAATTTGCTGGTTGCGCCAATTATCTAACGCTTTGGGCGCTGTGGTGTAGTGACCGTGGCAGTCAATGATCAACGGTTTTTCTTTGCTCATGAAGTTACTATGTCTAAGGTTTTAATGCAGTAAATTTTAAATTCCAGTAGCGCGAAGGCCTCAGTCTATTGACCTGCCCACACACTAGCAGGCACCATCACCTCGCCACGCATGATGAGCCGTGCTGTGCGCAAGAGCGCAGCTTTGGTGACGTTTTGCGGATTAGCTGGGTCAGTCTCTAGCTCAACGCTAAATTCACCCGTGGGATGTTCTACTGATATTTTTTTAATCTCGTCTGTAGGCACCACTGCAATGCCCTCGCACACCGAACCTTTGAGCACACACGCAGTGCCTACCGTCACTGCTGCCAGCACACCAATGGCGTCGTGGCACACATGGGGTATGAAGCTACGGGTCGTGATGCTACCACCATGTTTGGGCGCCGCTATTAAGGTCATTTTGGGGTAGTTCTTGTTGGTGACATCGCCTAGACCCATTTGCAGCGACACCTTTAAACGTAACGCTTCTAGTTTGGTTTTAAGCTCGGTGTCCGCATTCAAATCAGCCACGTTTTCATACCCTGTGCGGCCCATGTCGGTAGCGCGCACCATCACCAATGGCATGCCGTTGTCGATGCAAGTCACTTCGATCTCAAATTCTGCAAAGCCCTCGCCCTGCACATGTACCGTATCTTTAACTTTGCGTGTAGGTAATAAGCCTGGGCAGACTGAGCCCGCAGTGTCTAAAAAATTAATCGTAATGGGCGCTGATGTGCCTGGTGCACCGTCAATGCGGGCATCTCCCGTGTATTGCACCTTGCCACTGGGGGTCAGGACTGTCACGTCACATTGCATATCGGTGTTTAAGGTTAACACCCGCGCTGTGGTTGTAGCGCCTTGAGTTTTCAGCAAGCCGCGCTCGATTGCAAATGGCACCACAGCGGCCAGCATATTGCCACAGTTGGGCGTAGTGTCTACAGTGTCTTTATCTGGTTGTAGTTGGCCGAATAAAAAGTCTAGGTCAACGCCAGGCGTGGTGCTTAAGCTAACAATCCCGACCTTCGACGTGAGCGGGTGCGCACCGCCTAAACCGTCGATTTGGCGTTTGTCAGGTGAGCCCATCACGGCCAACAAAACTTTATCGCGCGTAGCTTGGTCACCGGGCAAGTCACTTGCCAAAAAAAAGGGCCCTTTGGAGGTGCCGCCGCGCATGTAGTAGCAGGGAATAGCCGTTTGCATGAATACTGAAAAAAATGTATAAATTGGGATTGAATTGTCAGCCGATGCAGCATTTAGCGCTACAGAACGCTCGCCTAGCTGTTAGAGCAAACACTTATACCCAACAGATAGTTATACCAATAAACTTCTAGCATGGATCTTAAGCAAATTGAATACTTTGTACGCGTGGCCGAGCTAGGCAGCTTTACCCGTGCCTCAGTTGCACTGAATATTGCACAACCCGCATTAAGCCGGCAAGTGCGCTTGCTAGAGGTCGAATTGCGGCAAAACCTACTGATACGCAATGGCCGTGGTGCCAGCACCACCGAGGCTGGCAAAATGATGCTTGAACATGGCCGCGGCATCTTGCACCAAGTAGAGCGCGCGCGAGAAGACCTTGGCCGTGTGCGCGGCGGCTTGGCCGGACGCGTGGCTGTCGGTCTACCTACAAGCGTAGCCAAGGTGTTAACAGTGCCGTTAATACGCGCGTTTAAAGACAAGATGCCCGAGGCATCTGTGTCGATCAGCGAGGGACTATCGGTAGCAATGCAAGAAGGATTGGCCGTGGGCCGTCTAGATATTGCGGTGTTATACAACCCGATCTCTGCACCCGACATCGAACTGCAAGAACTGCTGGAAGAAGATTTGGTCTTGGTACAGCATGAGTCTTTGCGTAGCAAAGAGGGCCAATCTATCAGCATACGCGATTTAGCAGCCGTGCCATTG
>JANOSN010000290.1:0-2044 GCA_031415895.1 Polaromonas sp.
GTTTGGCTGTGGCTGAAGGTGCTGCCCAAGCTTGAACAAGCGCACGCAAGTATATGATGTTTGCACTGGGTAAGCACATTTGACAAATTTAGATGGTTCAATAATAATTGAATTATGAAATTGATTACTAAGCCTACCAAAGGTGCCAAAATTGCCGAAATCGAAGCCGTGCGCGCCCTAGCGGCCCTAGCGCAAACCCAAAGGCTTCGTACCTTTCGCGCACTCGTGGTGGCAGGCACACAAGGGCTTACACCCAGCGTCATTGCAGCCATGCTGGACATTGCGCCCAGCGCGTTGTCGTTTCACTTAAAAGAACTCTTGCATAGCGGCTTGGTCAGCGTAGAGCAGCAAGGCCGCAACCTGATTTATCGCGCTAACTTTGCGCAAATGAACACCTTGCTGGGCTACTTGACGCAGCACTGCTGCGCGGGTCAAAGTTGTGAGATTAACGACACACTTACCGTTGCGTGCACGTAGTTATGCAGCGCGATAAATAAGTATACTAACTATGAATTTTATAGCTGCTTGAGCAGTAAATACTTGGACTACAACCTTATTTCATTCACTAAAAAGGCTTTAAATTCTATGAAAACACCACTCAACGTCTTATTTCTGTGCACCCACAATTCAGCACGCAGTATCTTGGCTGAGGCGCTGTTAAACCATCTAGGTCATGGCAAGTTCAAAGGATTTTCTGCGGGCAGCAGCCCACGCGATAACCAGCAGCCTAACCCGCTAGGACTACAAGTGCTAGACCACGCAGGCGTACCCACCACTGGCTTGCGCAGTAAAAGCTGGGACGACTTTGCACTGCCGGGTGCACCGCAGATGGATTTAATCATTACTGTGTGCGACAACGCTGCAGGCGAGGTATGCCCGTTTTGGCCAGGCCAGCCCGCCACTGCCCACTGGAGCTACGCCGACCCTAGCGCAGGGGATGTTGGTGATGCAGACAAATTAGCAGCGTTCAAGCAAACAATGCTGGCTATCAAACGCCGCATTGAATTGCTGATCAGCTTGCCGCCTGAGAAGCTGCAAGCTGTAGCTTTGCAAACCAGCGCCAGGGCCATTGCACAGTCATGAGCCGACCCGCCAACCGCGTTGACACCCCCAACGACAACGGCACTTACAACCTGGCACAAAAAGCCTTCGCCGAGTGTCTAGGCACGGCCATGCTGTTGTGCGCAGTCATCGGCTCGGGCATCATGGCCGAGCGTTTGAGTGGCGGCAACAACGGTGTGGCACTGTTGGCTAACACGCTGGTTACGGTGTTTGCACTGTTTGTATTGATCGAGGTGTTAGGACCCATCAGCGGGGCGCACTTTAACCCTCTGGTCAGCCTTATTTTCCTAAGAAATCAGCCTATAGTCCAAGTATTTACTGCTCAGGCAGCTATAGTTTTTATAGTGTCGCAGCTGCTGGGGGCTGTGCTGGGCGCTTGTCTTGCCAATGCCATGTTTGACCTGCCAGTGCTGCAGACCAGTGCCAAGCTACGCGGTGGCTGGGGGCAGTGGCTGGCTGAAGGCGTGGCCACAGCAGGTTTGGTTTTCGTCATCGCACGCTCAGCTGCAGCGGGTGTGCATGCCAAAGCCAGCGCGCTGGTGGCTTGCTACATTGGCGCAGCCTATTGGTTTACCGCCAGCACCTCGTTTGCCAACCCTGCTGCTGTGATGGGCCGCATGCTGAGCGACAGCTTTGCAGGCATTGCACCGGCCAGTGCGCTGGCCTTTGTGGCAGCGCAGTGCGTGGGTGCGGCGCTGGGCTGGGCAGCTAGCAAGCAGCTAGAACCCACTGTGAAATAACCACGCCGTCCCTGATCACCCTCGAATTTATTCCTATGCTTCGCCTGCGATCCCTCTCCAATCCCACTGATCTGCCCGCCCTGCAAGTCCAGTTTGCCCAATACGCGCCAGGCCAAAACCTGGCCCAATCTCTCGACCCCGCAGGCCATGCACCGCGCATCTTGCTGCTCTACGGTTCGCTGCGGCCACGCGCGTTCTCACGCTTAGCGGTAGAAGAAGCCGCGCGCTTATTGATATTTTTC
>JANOSN010000291.1:0-1559 GCA_031415895.1 Polaromonas sp.
GAACGCATAACCCTAGCTAGCACACTGGTGCAGTCGGCCACTACAGGTACTGCACACATTGTGGTGATCTACTTCGCAGCGCAGATGATTTTGGTTAATCAATTGTCAGTAGGTATGTTGTTTGCATTTATGGCGTACCAAGTTAACTTTGCTGGCCGCGCCTCTGCATTCGCAGACCGCATTATGTGGCTGCGTACTATGAAAGTGCATTTTGGCAGGGTGGGCGACATTGTCTTTGCACCTACCGAGCCGTTAGCAGCAATCCAGTCTAAATCGCAGCTGCCTGCTGCCAGCAGTGTTGATATTAATGGCCTGGGCTTTAGGTACACCAACGCCGACCCATTTGTATTCAGCGGCATATCGCTAGCTGTAAAGCCGGCCGAGATGGTGGCTTTAATTGGCCCTTCTGGCTGCGGCAAAACTACTTTGCTGTGCGTGCTGGGAGGCATATATTTACCTAACGAAGGTTCATTAGCCTATGACAATGAGCGTTTAACGCACAGTAATGCAACCAGTTTGCGCAAGCGCGTGGCCTTTGTTTTTCAGAGTGATGAATTGTTTGAAGGCTCGATTGAAGAAAACATATCGTTCTTCGAGCCACAGCCTGACCGTGACAGGATAAAACGTTGTGCAGAAATAGCCTCGATAGCTGCAGATATCAGCAGTTATCCACAAGGCTACAAAACAAGATTAGCCGAACAAGGCGCAGGTTTGTCAGGTGGCCAACGCCAGCGCGTGCTGATAGCCCGTGCGTTGTACCGGCAGCCCTCTTTGCTAGTACTGGATGAAGCAACCAGCCAGCTTGACGTAGCCACAGAGAAACTTGTGTTGAACAACATCAAGACCTTGGGTATCACGGTAATCATGAGCGCACATCGCCCTGATGCCATAGCTACGGCTGACAAAGTCTATTCTGTGCAGACTAAATCTTGGATTTGATTTTCCCGTTTTAAATAGTGCTGTAGTCCATGTATTTATTGCTCAGCAAGCTATGATATTTGTAGCGTTTTACTTTTCTTGGCTGGTTTGAGTTAACTCCCCTTTGGCAATGCATACTGTGCTTGGTTAGCCGTGGCAAGCAACGGGACATCGGGCATAGTTTTGTGAGTACCTCGGTCACAGATGATACTTTTATGTATGACCCTCCACCCACTACAAGCGCGACGGTGTGGCTTACCCCTGTGACAACCAATTAAGGGTCGCAGACCCGGTTGGCATAGGGGTAAGCCACATCGGCGCGCGTCCCAGTACAACGAACCGAGCAAAGAAGGGCAGCGAACAACTCAACAGCAAATCAAAATACGCTACGCTACCGCCTATGACGCTACGCCGCATTGCCCACCTTGACATGGATGCCTTTTACGCATCGGTCGAGCTGCTGCGCTACCCACAGCTCAAAGGTTTGCCCGTAGTCATCGGCGGTGGCCGCAGCAGGCTGGACAATGCACTGCGCGAGAAATACCGGGACACAGCGCTGGCAGACATACCGGTTGAGGCCTTTCCCACACTGGCCAGCTACACCGGGCGCGGTGTGATTACTACTGCTACCTATGCTGCGC
>JANOSN010000292.1:0-7916 GCA_031415895.1 Polaromonas sp.
TCCATGCCGACCACGTCATCATCAACGGCCACGTGCAGGGCCCGGTGCACGCCCACGAGCTGCTTGAGCTTCAACCTAAGGCCCGTATTGAAGGCGATGTACATTACAAAGCCCTAGAAATGCACCAAGGCGCCACCATCACAGGTCAGCTGCGCCCGATGCTAGGCTTAGGTTTAGAGGATAAACCCACACTCAAGCTGGCGGCAAACAACCAGTAAGCCGCATATCCGAGCAAATTGCTGTACTATTACCTTAGTAGAACTCAACTTGTCTTAAGTGACTGATTTTTTGGAGATAGCCATGAGCGCTGTAGCAGAACATATCGAAACCGAAATGCCCGCCCCTATTGTCTTTACCGACAACGCAGCGGCCAAGGTAGCTGACCTGATTGCCGAAGAAGGCAACCCTGACCTGAAACTGCGCGTGTTTGTGCAGGGCGGCGGCTGCTCCGGTTTTCAGTATGGTTTTACCTTTGACGAAATCACCAATGAAGACGACACCACGATGAGCAAAAACGGCGTGTCCTTGTTGATTGACGCGATGAGCTACCAGTATTTGGTAGGCGCTGAGATCGATTACAAAGAAGACTTGCAGGGTGCACAGTTTGTGATCAAAAACCCCAACGCCACCACCACCTGCGGCTGTGGATCGTCGTTCTCTGCATAAGTATTTGTAAGCGCCTTGGCGCATCTACCTCAAAAGCCGCTGCACAGCGGCTTTTTACGTTTTTAGGTAATGAAAAACACCTGTAGTCCAAGTATTTATTGCTTAGTTAGCTATTAAATTTGTAGCGGTATTACGCTTTGTGCTAGCTGCATCCATCGGCGCTAAGTAACCACTGCATTACAGCTCTTACATCTAGCGGTAGCACGTAACCGCGAGTGCAGCGTATGGTGATGGCATGGACTTACTGCCTTCTAAATGGATCGATTTTGTGGCCGACTTACTGGCCAATGTACCTGCTTTGCCCACACTGCCCACCGCAGCTTGGGTGGGTTGTGCTTTACTCATGGCGGTGTGGCTGGGTGAGCGGCTGCAGCGCGCCGGTGTGGCGCGCACGATGGGTTATTGGTTGTGTGGCGCAGGCTTTGGTATTGCACTGGTGTGGGCGCAAGTGGTGATGGGCCAACCTGTTTTAGCCAGTGCTGGCGCAGTGCAAACAGGTAATCCCACCGCTGGCCCCAGCACCTGGGCCACGCTGCGCAGCTTGTCGTGGATATTTGATCTAGCTTTGGGGTGGGTACTGGTAGAGCTGGGCCGGCGTATTGACCTGCGCTGGCTGCTGCGCAACAAAGCCTTGGCCGCTACGGCTTTACTAGAGTACGCCCTCACATGGATTGTGGCCGCATTGATATTGCGCAGCTTGGGCCTAAGCTGGCTGCCAGCCAGTGTGGCCGCCACGCTGGCCGCGCACAGCTCGCCCGTGCTGTTGTCTACCTTGTTGCCACAATGGCGTGCAGAGGGCCAAGTTACTGAGCGTGCGCTGCACTTGGGCAGCATCAATACCGTGTTGACGGCCATCACGCTGCCCATAGTGCTGTCGTTCATCGGCGCTTATGCGCAAGGCGAGGCAGCGCTGGGCAACGTAGGCGTGCTGGGTTCGGCAGCCAGCGCAGCGGCGGGCTCTTTAATTACTATGCCCTCTAGCGTGCAAGGTGCACCAGCCAATGTGTCGGTGCTGCGCAGTGTGCTCGAACTCGCCCAGCCCTTGTGGGAGGCCGTGGCCAGTGTGGCCGTGGGTTTTGCACTAGGGTGGTTGTTGTCACGCCTGTATGGGCAAATGCCCACTGCCCCGCGCACCAACGGTAGCAGCGCCAACATCGCCGATCGCGCGCCGTGGCTGAGCATGCTGGGCGCTGTGTGTATTGCGGTAGGTTTAGCCCAGTGGGTAGGGGCACCTGCCTTGGTGGCCTGTTTGGCTTTGGGTTTAAGTTTGCGCAGGCGGGCTGCGCAAGCCTTGGTTAATGATGGCACAGGCGCAGGTGCAGGCCTGGGCCAGTTAGCCCAAGTGCTGATGTTTTTAGTCGCAGGCGCTAGCCTGCCGTGGCTGCAGTGGGCGGGCTTGCAGCCTGGACAGCTTGGCTCTGCGTTGGACGTGCAAGTGCTGGTGTTGGCGGCATTGCTGCTACTGGTGCGCTTGGGCAGTAAGCTGCTGGTGTGCACACTGACCGCGCGCTGGGCTGGGCTGCGCTGGGCTCAAGGCGTGGCGCTGGGCATGATGCTGCAGCCTATGTCGATGACAGGTTTAGTGTTTTGGGCCATGGCCGCGCCCGCACTGGCAGCGCAGCAACCGCCTTTGATCATGCTGTCCCACGCCATGCTGCTGATGCTGTGCGTAAGCGACGTGTT
The DNA here is from genome assembly GCA_031415895.1 of Polaromonas sp. GTDB lineage: Bacteria > Pseudomonadota > Gammaproteobacteria > Burkholderiales > Burkholderiaceae_C > JAAFIP01. The sequence continues at coordinate 2,350 of JANOSN010000292.1, forward strand.
AGCCCCGTGGGTGATGCGCACGGTACTGCGCGACATGCGCGAAGTCGCCCCTGCACCGGTGGTCATTTCTAACTTGGCACCTCTAGACAGCACGCCGCTACAAACCCAGTCAAGTGTGCAGTCACGCCGTGTGGACACACACGCTGACCTGCACGCCACGTAATTGCAAGGCTGCCCACCATGTTGAACTTCACACCATCGCGTCCACTGACTATGGGCGTTGAGCTTGAGCTGCAATTGCTCAACGCGCGCGACTTTGCGCTGTCGCGCGATGCCCCTGATTTGATCAATCTTTTGCACCGCAAAACTGCGCTGCAAAAACGCATCACCCCCGAGATCACTGAGAGCATGGTCGAGCTGAACACCAGCATCCACAGCAACTACGACACCTTGCTGCAAGAACTGCGTGAACTGCGCAACGCGATTTGCGAGGCGGGCGATAAACTTAATATCGACATCTCGGGCGGCGGCGCGCACCCGGTCAGCGTGTGGAAAGACCGGCGCATTTACCCAACCGAGCGCTTTTTGCACACCTCGCATTTGTACGGCTACTTGGCCAAGCAGTTCACGGTGTTTGGCCAGCACGTGCACATTGGCTGCACCGACGGCGACGCGGCCGTGCGCCTCACGCACATGCTAGCTTCCTACATTCCGTACTTTATTGCGTTGTCTGCGGCCAGCCCTTACGCAGCCGGGGAGGAGACTTCGTTTGAAACCTCACGCTTGCACGCTGTGGCAGTATTCCCGCTGTCAGGCCACATGCCGCGCCTGTCTAACTGGGCTGAGTTCAATGAATATTTTGATGAGATGGTGAGCTACGGTATTGTCAAAAGCATGAAAGATTTTTACTGGGACATTCGGCCCAAGCCCGAGTTTGGTACGGTAGAGGTGCGAATATTTGACACACCGCTCACAGTAGAGATGGCCGCTGCATTGGCAGCGCTGGTGCAAACTTTGTCAGCGCAATTGCTGGGCATCACACCGGGGCTGGTGCAGCCCACTACAGTTGCCGCGCCAGTGGGCGACCTGGCCACTTACCGCGTGTACGGCTACAACCGTTTCCAAGCTTGCCGTTTTGGCTACGAGGCCATGATTGTGGACCCGCGTAGCAAGCAAAGTTTTCACTTGGGCACAGCACTAAGCAAGCTGCTAGAAGACCTGATGCCAACCGCTGCGCAGCTGGGCACCGTGCGTGCGTTGATCTATTTGCAAGAGCTGGTGGCAGCTAGGCAAAACGGTGCCAGTTGGATGCGTGCTATGTTTGCGCAAAGCGGTGATTTGAATGAAGTGATGCGCATGCAAGCGGCGCTATTTCGCAACAGCGGGCAGCATAGCCAATCTGGTCGCGCTGGCATTCACGGCGTACCAACCCCACAGCGCACCGAACCTACGCTGGGCGGGCCTTCGCTGCACAGCGTACCTGCACCGCAGCCGTTGGTTGCTTAAATATCAGGGTGTCGTTTGCTATTGATTATATAGCTGTCTGAGCAATGAATGCTTGGACTATCGGCACTTTCTGTTGGTAAACTGTGCTGTTTGGGTTTTCTTTGCCTTTGCTTTGTCTCTAGCATCGTTTCGTTGTACTGGCACGCGACCTGCTGTGCCGTAGGCCTATCGCCACCCGAACCACGGGCCCTGCGGGCAAGCATCTGCAGTGCTCGACGTGGGGGAAATTTAGGAACTCGCTGCCCGACGCACACCGCAAGTACGAAATTTTGCTCTGACCCTGTTTGCGTTCTATCCGAAGCGCGTGACTTAAAACTACCAAGTTGACCAGGGTGAAGCGGTGGGAGCGTATCCAATACTGTTCGCTTTACTCCGTTCGCCCTGAGCTTGTCGAAGGGTTCGCTAAGGCTTCGACAAGCTCAGAGAGAACGGGATGGGTTTATGCGAACAGTATTGGGAGCGATATGTCCCGCCGCCCGTCCAAGGTAAACAACGAAGAAATGTATTGCCACAGGGGAGTCCAAAACAACCCAAGTAAACCAAAAATACTATAAATTAAATAGCAAAGTAGGCAATAAATACTTGGACTACAGCCAGTTCTAGCCACCTAAAGACACAATCCACCACACCAGCGCAGCACACATAGCCAATACAACACAAGCCACACTGCGTGATGCCGCATCGTCGCGTGAAGGTGGGGCTATTTGCGCTACTTCTGCAGTCAACGCTTTGTCGCCATGCAGCATTGCCCCCAACAGTTTTTCTTTTTTCTTATAGGTATAAAACACAATCGCTGCTACGTGCAGCACCACCAAGGCAATCAGAACTTTATTGCCCACCTCTTTGTGGTACCACGTAGCCAGCGATGCGCGTGCGCCAGAGACAAACTTATTCAGTGGGCCTTGGTTAGAAATGTCATCGTCGCTCACCAAACCCGTGGCGACTTGAAATAACAAAAAACCTAGCAGCGCAAATACTGACCCAGAGCCTAGCGGGTTGTGCCCTACCGAGTGCTCAGGCTTGCCGCGACCTTGCACGTAGGCCATGATGGTGGACGGCGTGTAAATAAAGCTGGCAAACCGCGACCAGCGCCCGCCCACCATGCCCCACACAATGCGAAACAACAGCAAGGTTAGCACCGTGTAGCCAAAGCGAAAGTGCCACACCATCCAGTTGCCGCCTACATTGCCAGTGATGACCAAGCCCACCACACACACCAGCAGCGACCAGTGAAATATACGGGTGGGCAAGTCCCACACGCGGGTGGTGACATGGGTGCTAGTGTGGTTTGCAGCGCCATCGGTGGTCTGCGCGGTTTTGGGCATAGTCAGGCCAACTATTAAAAATAATGATGACCCATTGTGCGCGAGTTTGTAGCGCTTAGCCAAGCGCCGCAGCTCTGACTAAAGTGAATGTAGTTATAAATTGCTAAGCAAAAACCCTAGCTGTTATTGACGAGAAGTTTTTGTGTGCATGAGCAGGAACTTTCAAAATCTCCTAAACTCATATTGAAATATTTTCACAACCAATACACCACAGGAGCCACCATGCGCATCAAAACTTTGATCAACGCTGCCTTAGCCACTGCAACTCTGTCCCTGGCCCTGCCAGCCGCAGCACAGTTTGCTAAACCTGAAGATGCCATCAAATATCGCAAAGCCGCACTGACCGTGATGGGCACGCACTTTGGCCGAATTGGTGCGATGGTTAATGGTCGAGTGCCATTTGACGCAGCAGCTGCCCAAGCCAACGCAGCCATCGCAACCGAGATGTCTACCCTGCCATGGCAAGGTTTTGGCCCCGGTACCGAGGGCGGCAAAGCCAAGCCAGAGATTTGGAAAGAAACCGCCAAGTTCAAAGAACTCGGCGAAGACATGAACAAGAAAATGGTGGCTTTGAACGCAGCTGCTAAAACCGGTAACTTAGACACCATCAAAACTGCATTTGGTGCTACAGGCGCATCGTGCAAAGCCTGCCACGACGCATTTCAAGACAAGTGATTTCCTTGAGGGTTGCGGTTATGCCGCTACTTGTGGCCTGTTAGGGTAAAAACTAACAGGCTTTTTTATGCTTTTTCAGCTAAAAGCTTGGCAATCAAAGTATTCATCGCCGCAAAGTCAGGCGCACCAACATAGCGCTTAACTATTTCGCCTTTGCGGTTAACGAGATACGTGGTGGGCGTTAGCTTTACATCGCCCCAGGCCTTGGCCACTGCACCTGTGTTGTCAATGGCCACTTTAAACGGCAACGCCCGGGTTTGGGCATAGTTCACCACATAGCTGGGTGGGTCGTAGCTCATGGCCACGGCTACGGTGTCAAAACCTTGGCTTTTAAACTGGTTATAACTGGCAATAATTTGCGGCATTTCGGCCACACAAGTGGTGCAGCTGGTGGCCCAAAAGTTGACCAAGGTCACTTTGCCTTTCATGGCCTCGGTGCTGTGCTTAGAGCCGTCTAGCAGCACCATGGTCGACGCAGGGGCGGGCCCCGTGAAGTCTGACACGTTGCTACATGCAGGCAGGGTCAAACAGATTGCCAAGCTGGCGCAATTTAGGGCAAGATAGCGGTATCTTTTCATCATCAGGAGCTCATTATGCATCGCAGGCAATTTAACCAAGCAGGTATGTCTTCATTGGCCATGTTAATTGCCGCCACTTACCAACACGCCCATGCATTGTCGATTGGCGACCTGAGCAATGCCGATGCCAGCGCGGGTGTGAAAGCTGCGCTAGAAAAAGGCGCTCTGGCCGCCATTGGTATTTTGGGCAAAACAGATGGATTCTTGGGCAACGATAAAGTTCGCATTCCGCTGCCCGGCTTTTTAGAAGACGCTGGTAAGCTGATGAGCAAGCTAGGCCAAGGCAAGCGCGTAGACGAGCTGATCACCTCGATGAACCGCGGGGCTGAGCAAGCCATGCCGATGGCTAAAACCTTGCTGGTGTCCACCGTTAAAAACATGAGCGTGGTGGACGCTAAAAATATCTTGACGGGCGGCGACACCTCAGTCACCCAGTTTTTTGCCGACAAAACCCGCTCACCACTGGGCACGCAGTTTTTACCTATCGTCACCAAAGCAACCGACAAAGTAGGCTTGGCCGAAAAATACAACAGTTTTGGTGGCCGTGCGGCCAGCCTGGGATTGGTGAAAAAAGAAGATGCCAACATTCAGCAATACGTCACCGCTAAAGCGCTGGACGGTTTGTATTTTGTGATTGGCGAAGAAGAAAAAAAGCTGCGCCAAGACCCGCTGGGCGCAGGCAGTGGCATTTTGAAGAAAGTGTTTGGTGTGCTGAAGTAAATCGTTCACCATCTCAACACCCCTTTAAACCACCTTGACAGATCTTTTACCTATCAAAACCGCTTGTAGTCCAAGTATTTATTGATTAATTAGCTATGAAAATTATAGTAAACACTCTTTCCCCATCCTCCATGCTCCTGCGCGCTAGCGCCTTGGGCATTGCAGCTTTGCTGGCCTCGTGTGCCACGCAACGAGCGCTCGCGCCACTGTCTGGGCCCGTCAAGCTGACGGTGCTGCACACTAACGACCACCACGGCCGTTTTTGGAAAAACAGCGACGGCGAATATGGCCTGGCAGCGCGCAAAACCTTGCTCGACCAACTGCGTGCCGAGGTCAAAGCCGCTGGCGGCCACACCCTGCTGCTAGATGGTGGTGATGTGAACACCGGTGTGCCTGAGAGTGACACGCAAGACGCCGAGCCCGACTTTAAAGGCATGAAGCTGCTGGGCTACGACGCTATGGCACTGGGCAACCATGAGTTTGACAAACCTCTGCCCGTGCTGGCCAAGCAAATGCAGTGGGCAGGTTTCCCCATGCTGTCGGCCAACATTTACAAAGACGGCAAGCGCATGTTCAAGCCCTACGCCATATTTGACCGAGGCGGCTTGAAAATTGCGGTGATGGGGCTGACCACTGACGACACACAAAAGATGGTGGACCCCGCCAACATTGCAGGCGTGGAGTTTCGCAAACCCGCCAGCGAAGCCGCCGCGCTGATGGCCCAGGTCAAGCAGCAAGCCCACGTCGTCATTGCCGCCACCCACATGGGCCACTACACCAACGGCGCACGCGGTGTAAACGCTGAGGGCGACGTAGAGATGGC
>JANOSN010000293.1:0-4471 GCA_031415895.1 Polaromonas sp.
GCGGCAAAGCGCAGCTACTAGATCGCCAGCTGCTGCGCATGGTGGGCATTGATGCAGAGGATATGAAAATTATCGTGGTGAAAAGCTCAAACCATTTTCGCGCTGACTTTACGCCGCTGGTGGCCGACCCTGTGCTGGACATCATCGTAGCCAAAGCCGCAGGGCCCATGGCCGCTGACCCTGCCGACTTGCCTTGGAAAAAACTGCAAGTGTCTGCCAAGCTGCCATCGATTTAAATCTGCAAAGTAAAAATACCATGACCACACACCTAGCCGATTGCACCGCCACCGAGCTGATAGCTTTGTACCAGTCGGGCCAAGCCTCACCGCGTGAGGCGCATGCGGCGGTGGTGCAGCGCATTGACAAGCTCAACCCTACGCTGAAGGCTTTTTGCCATTTAGACCACGATGCATCTGCGCAAGCTGCAGCTCGCTGCGAAGCCGCTTGGCAAGCACACCGCCAGCAGGGTGCAGCCGTGCGTGCGCTAGAAGGCGTACCCACGTCGATCAAAGACCTCATCCTGACGGCAGGCATGCCCACCCTGCGCGGCAGCCACACGGTGGATGCCAACCAAGCTTGGGATGTCGATGCTCCAGTCACAGCGCGGCTTAAAGAGGCGGGTGCAGTGATATTAGGCAAAACATCCACGCCTGAGTTTGGCTGCAAGGGCGAGACCAACTCGCCGCGCACGGGCATCACGCGCAACCCTTGGGACACCAGCAAAACCCCCGGCGGCTCTAGCGGTGGTACGGCCGCTGCCGTGGCTGCAGGCATGGGGCCGCTGAGCGTGGGCACCGACGGCGCAGGCAGTGTGCGCATACCCGCTGCGTTTTGCGGTAACTTTGGCCTGAAACCCAGCTTTGGTAGAGTGCCTGCATACCCGCTGTCGCCCTTTGGCAGCGTAGCCCATTTAGGCCCACACACCATGAGCGTGACCGACGCCGCGCTGATGATGAACGTGATAACCCAGCCCGATGCGCGCGACTGGACTTCACTGCCCTACGATGGTGTAAATTATTTGCACGCCTTAAATGATGGTGTGAAAGGCCTGCGCATTGCGTATTCACCCACCCTAGGCTTTGCTAAAAATATTCACCCCGAGGTGGCCGCCGCCGTAGCGCGCGCAGCGCAGCTGTTCAGCGACCTGGGGGCTATCGTGGAGCAAGTCGACCCAGGGTTTGAAGACCCGCTGGATATCACCACCGGTCTGTGGTTTCTGGGCGCGCACACCGTGTGGAGCCTGCTCAGCAGCGCGCAGCAGGCCGTGACTGACCCTGATTTTCAAGCCGAGGCGGCTTTGGGCGCACAGCTGAGCGCGCTGGACATTCAAAAGCTGCATCTACGCCGTGGTGCGCTGGGCAGCCACATGCGCCAGTTTATGCAGCGCTACGACCTGCTGCTCACGCCTGCAGTGTCCATCCCCGCTTTTGATGCTCAGCCCGCCGGCCACACACCGATGGACCCCGTGGCCATGCTGGGCTGGACACCTTTTAGCTACCCGTTTAACCTCACGCAGCAGCCTGCGTGCTCAATACCCTGCGGCCTAACTAGTATGGGCTTGCCAGAGGGTGCGGGTTTGCCAATAGGTTTACAACTGGTAGGCCCCATGTTTGGCGATGCACTGGTGCTGCGCGCCGCCCACGCCTACGAGGCCGTCAACCCCCTACCCCGCCCTGCGTTGAACTGGGCATGACACCGTGGAGTTTTACTTTGCGTACCATCCAGTGGCTATGGGCTTTGCCGCTCACGCTGTGCGCGCTGCCGCTATGGTGCCTAGTATGGCTGCAAAAGCCTTTTTACCCGTCAAATCATGCTGTAGTCCAAGTATTTACTACTCCAGCAGCTATAGTATTTGTAGCATATGGCCCCGCCATTGCCTGGCTGCTGCGCCACCACCCGTTGGGTGAAATGCAAGCTGTGGCCGTAGGCTGCTGCGTGCTGGCGCAAGATGCGCAAATGCTAGAGCGCACCTTGGCACACGAGTTGGTACATGTGCAACAAGCACTGCACTGGGGGCCATTGTTTCCGCTGGCTTATGCAGCCTGCAGCGTGTGGGCCTATGCCACCGGACGCTGCATTTATGCGGACAATTATTTTGAGAAACAAGCCCAACGGTGTGATTAGCTGTGATGCGTTTACAACGCCGCCCTACAACAATTGTGTGCTTTCGCACTGGCCGCATACACTCAAACAACTACTTTACGTAACTTAATTACTTTGGCTGAGATATTAGTGAGTAAATGCACATTGACCGATTTGTAACCATCTTAAAATTGAACGTGGAGATAAAAGTTTACAGGTAAAACAATAAAACAGCCTGAATTAAGTTTCAAAGTAAGTTCACATGCGTTTATTCAATCCTATGACGGCTTGGTTCAACACCCAGCCTGCACCCGAGGTGTCTCAAGGCCTTACACCCGCTGACCAACAGGCTTTAGCCCGCCTTGTGCCACGCAAGTTTGAATTGCTTGAAATATCGTTACTTCTGTTTTGCGGTGTTTACGGCCTGTTAGTGAGCGTGATGGTGATAAGCGGCTCACGCGATGCTGCATTGCCCTGCATTGGGCTGATTTGCATGGCGGCGTGGCGGCGCTTTCACCCAGCGCGTGACCAGCTGCAATGGTGCCTAGGTGCATGGGCAGCTTTAGCGTTGGTAGCCTGGCTTTACGTGATCCCGCAAAGCGGTGCCAGCACAGGACCATTTTTGTTTTTGCTGCTGCTGCTTGCCATGGGTTACCCATTACTGATGAGCTTGCCCAGCGCTGTGCTGTTTACTGCGGGCTTGCTGGCACTGTATTTTGTCAGCGGCTGGCCGCGCCGCGCAGGGGTGGGTATTGAATTATTTTTGCTGCGCGGTGTGCTGATTGCGGGCTTGTGCGGCCTATCCAGCAACTTTGGACGAATACTGCGGCAAGCCGAATTCAACATTGACAACCTGCGACGCGATACCGCCAGCCTCGCGTACAACGAACATGGTCTTACCCGGTATGGTACGCGCTTACTGACGCAGTGCCAGTCAGAGGCGCTGCCCTGCACCTTGGTGCTGATGCCGCTGCCAAGCAATTGGCATGAGGCCATCGAGGTGAGCGCAAAAGGCAGCGAATATTCAGCCTCTCATTTTTTGCAGCTGTATAACCGCGCTTTGCGCGATATGGCGCTGCACTTAACCTTAAGCTTGCCCCAAGATGCCATCGTTTCACGCAACGGGCGCGGCGACTGGGTGGTGCTGGTGCCATGGCTAGACCAGCAAGCCGTGCTTACCCGCTTAGAGCTGTCCTTTGGCCGTCCGCTGCAGCTGCCTTTTGGCCCACGCCAAGAAGAGTGTTTTGTCGTCCTGAGCCCATGCGCTGTAGTCAGCCGGGGCAGCAGCGACACCATAGCCGCCATGCAAGCGCGCGCGCATGACATTTGGCTGCGCGGTGTGCGCACTGGGGCTATTGACGATTCGTATTGATGGTTTGCTGCAGAGTTGCGACACAACATAAAAAAGCCCAGCCGATCACTCGACTGGGCTTTTATTTAAAGGCCGCAAGTTTTTAAGCTTCAGCAGGAATACGCAATTTTTGGCCTGGGTAAATTTTGTCAGGGTGGCTCAGCATCGGCTTGTTGGCCTCGAAAATTCCCATGTACTTGTTGGCATTGCCGTAATACTCTTTGGCAATGGCGCTTAACGTGTCGCCGCGCACCACGTCGTGGTATTGGCTCTCGTCGCTGCCGTCAGCCGCGCTCATCAGGTTTTCTACGTCTGACACGCCGTCTACGTTACCGCAGCACAAAGTTACTTTTTCAACAGCTTCCATGGTGGGCGCTTCGCCTTGCACGGTCACCTTGCCGGTGGCACCATCAAAGTCTACGAACAGGCCGGTAGCGCCCAGGTTTTGCGCCTCAATATAAGTTTTGATACCTTGTGCAGCTTGCACGTTCAGCTCTAGCAGCGACGGCGCAGCAGCAGGGTCGGCCGCAGCGGCCACAGCAGCTTCTTCTACTTTCTTTTTACCGAATAATTTTTCGCCAGCTTCTTTGATAAAACTAAACATGCCCATGGTGGTTCTCCAGTTGGTTAATTAATGATAATGACTGACACCGCGTAGTATGCACTGTCAGCGGGGTACCATGTTGCCAGCTGTATCAGGGCATCCCCTGAGGGGGTGCGGGTAAATTTACACTTCATAATCCTGTCATGACTTTTTTGGCACTCGATGTCGGTAATACACGACTTAAATGGGCTTTGTACGCACACGCCCGCCCCGGCGCAGCCTTACTAAACCAAGGCGCAGAATTTTTAGAAAACATTGACAAGCTGGCCGAAGGTGCCTGGGCCGACGTAGCCCAGCCCACCAGCATGTTGGGCTGCATTGTGGCGGGCGATGCGATCAAGCGGCGCGTAGAGTCGCAAATGGACGAGTGCTGGAACACCGACGATAACTTCAGGCCCCGCTGGGTGGTGGCTAGCAGCCAAGAAGCGGGCCTG
>JANOSN010000294.1:0-2672 GCA_031415895.1 Polaromonas sp.
TTAGCTTTTCGCAGCACGGTGACGGGCGCGGTGGCTACCATGTTGAAGGCAAAGTAGGCGGCAAGGTGTGGCGGCTTGAGCAAGGCGCTCCGTCACGCGACTTTATCAAAGGCACTGAGCTGCGCGCACGCGCTGAGCTGGGCGTAAGCGAAGACGTGTCTGTGATGGTGTTGAACCGTCAGCTTAAAAATGAACTGGATAAACGTGCGTTTGCGCTGTACACCGATTCGCTGCAGACCATTGCTGACCCGCACCTGCCTGAGGAGATGCGCTGGTTGTCGATCTACGAAGAAGTGGGATGGGAAAGCCTTGGCACGCCGTTTTTGAATAACTATGCGATTTTGGCTAATAGCAAGGACCATGCAATGGCTTGGATCAGCCAGGACTTGGCGGACACCATGATGGCGTGGCCAGATATGAACCCTAAATCGCCCAAAATTTTAATGCTGTTGCGCGGCAAAGCGTATTTGCGCATGCAACATACCGATGGCGACCTGCCCACGCTTGAACATGCCACCAGCGTGTTTACTGCGGCGTGTGAGCTGGCGTTGGGTGGTTTTAAAAAGCGCTGATTTAGCTGCGCGTAATAGGCATTTCCACTTCACGTTTTTCTAGCGCGTATTTACCCAGCTCTAACTTGGCAATCGCGTTGCGGTGCACTTCGTCGGGACCATCGGCAAAACGCAAAGTGCGCGCTGCGGTGTAGGCATAGGCCAGCGGAAAGTCGTCACACATACCGCCACCGCCGTGGGCTTGCATAGCCCAGTCGATCACTTGGCAGGCCATGCTGGGAGCGGCTACTTTGATCATGGCAATATCGTTTTTGGCCAGTTTGTTGCCACCCAAGTCCATCAGCCACGCAGTTTTTAAAGTTAGCAAACGCGCCATGTCGATGCGGCAGCGCGCCTCGGCAATCCGCTCTTGCGTCACTGTTTGTGCGGCCACGGCTTTGCCAAACGCAATGCGGCTGGAGGCACGCTTGCACATGAGTTCCACCGCACGCTCGGCCAGGCCCACCAGGCGCATGCAGTGGTGAATGCGCCCGGGGCCTAAGCGGCCTTGGGCAATCTCAAAACCACGGCCTTCGCCGAGCAGCATGTTATCTGCCGGTACGCGCACGTTGGTAAACGTCATCTCGCAGTGGCCGTGGGGTGCGTCGTCGTAGCCAAACACGGTCAGGGGCCGCACCACTTTAATGCCAGGTGCGTCTGCGGGCACGATGATCATGCTTTGCTGGCTGTGGCGTGGGGCATCAGGGTCAGACTTGCCCATGACGATGTAGACCGCGCAGCGCGGGTCGCCAGCGCCTGATATCCACCACTTGCGGCCGTCAATTTAGTAGTCGTTGCCGTCTTTGACCACACGGGTGGCGATGTTGGTAGCGTCTGACGATGCTACATCAGGTTCGGTCATGGCAAAGGCAGAGCGAATCTCGCCGCGCAAAAGTGGTTTAAGCCAGCGGTCGCGCAGGGCGGGTGAGCCGTAGCGGGCAATGGTTTCCATATTGCCAGTGTCGGGGGCAGAGCAGTTGAATACTTCGCTGGCCCAAGGCACTCGGCCCATGATTTCGGCCAGTGGTGCGTATTCTTGGTTGGTCAGCCCTGCGCCGCCAAACGATGGGTCGCCGCCAAAGCCTGCAATCTCTGCGGTGTCGCGCGGCAGCCAGAGGTTCCAAAGGCCCTGCTTTTGCGCAATAGGCTTGAGTTTTTCAATCGTCTGCAGCGGCGTCCAGCGCTTGCCTGCAACGGTGTTGGCCTCAATCTCGTCGTGAAAGGCTTTTTCGTTGGGGTAAATGTGAGCATCGAAAAAAGCTAGCAGTTTGGACTGCAGGTCTTTGGTTCTGGGTGAGTAGTCGAAATCCATGTGTTTGGTCTCCGGTGGGGTTAGAAGTCAGAAGATTTTTGAACGCGAAGGACGCTAAGGTTGCGCGAAGGACGCGAAAGGGGATAAAAGGTATACAAAATTTAAGTATCAAAAAAATGAGTCGAGAGTTAATTTAGTTATTCCAATTTAAATTAATTTTTCAATGTTTCTTTGTATTCATTTTCTTTATCTTTTTCGCGTCCTTCGCGTAACCTTAGCGCCCTTCGCGTCCGGCAGTTCGGTATTTAGGTATTTGTATTCAATATGATTGTGCCTTCAACGCAAACGACCATGCCATTTGCGCTAGGGGCCGTGCACCGGCTGCAGACGACACAGCTTGGGCGCTGGCGGCGGTGCCGGCTTCGACGCGCTTGGCTATGCCTTGCAAGATGGCGGCTATGCGAAACAGGTTGTAGGCTAGGTAAAAATTCCAATCGGCTTTAAGCGCATCTGGTGTGTAGGTGCCGGTGCGCTCGCAGTACATGCGGATGTATTCGGTCTCGCTGGGTATGCCCAGGGCAGCGTGGTCTAGCCCGCCAATACCGCGAAACGCGCCGGGCGGGATGTGCCAGGCCATGCAGTGGTAGCTAAAGTCGGCCAGCGGGTGGCCCAGGGTGGATAACTCCCAGTCCAGCACGGCCAGTACGCGCGGCTGTGTGGGGTGGAAGATGAGGTTGTCCATGCGGTAGTCGCCATGCACGATGCTGACTTGTTTTTCGTCTCGCGCAGTAGCAGGTATGTGGGCAGGCAACCATTCGATCAGTTTGTCCATCTCTGGTATGGGTGTGGTGATGCTGGCTTGGTATTGC
>JANOSN010000295.1:0-3272 GCA_031415895.1 Polaromonas sp.
ATGTGCCTGCTGGCGTGGTGCACATCGCGCAACGGCAAGGTGAAGGCTGGGCTTACATCAGGCCTTGAAATGATGTAGATAAGTTGCTATTTATTTTGTAGCTGGTTGAGCAGTAAATACTTGGACTACTAGCACTTTTCATTGGTAAAAGCACTGTTTTCTATGGTCTGTTGCTTTCTTCGTTGTACTAGAACGCGCGCTGCTGAGATGAGATCAAACGCACAGATAGCAGCTACGCTCGACGTAGTCATAAACTTGCCTCCCGTGTCTTAACAACATCGACCAGGGTGAAGTGGTGGGATCTTATCGATGGGGAAACTGCAGCGAGGTGCGGCCCATCAACTCTTGATGACTACTCCCTGGCGCGCATGTTCGCGGAAGTTTCCCCAGCGATATGTCCCGCCGCCCGCCACGGCTAAACAAGGACACCATGCACTGCCAAGGGGGAGCTAACATAGACCCCGCAAAAGAACCAATACGCTACAAATACAATAGCTGTCTGAGCAGTAAATACTTGGACTACAAGGCTAAAACGTTCCTAAAACACGCTCTGCAACTCATTTTTTACTAAAAACAATCACATGCTGCCAAGGCAACGTGTTAGCCGTGCGTTCGTAGGTCAAGGCATGTTGGCTGGCCTCTTTGCGCACTTGGGCTTCGGTCATTTTGTGCACCGCCTTGATGGGCACTTTGGGGTCTTCGGCGCGGTATTCTACAAACACTATTTTTCCGCCAGGTTTAAGCGCACGCACGATGGACTCCATCATTTCAAACGGAAACTCCAGCTCGTGGTACACATCGACCATGATGGCCAAGTCGACGCTAGCGTCGGGCAGCTTGACGTTATCCACCTTGCACAGCACAGGCTTGATATTGGTCAGATTGGCCTTTTTGGCCATGGCCGTCAGCATCTCGATCATCTCGGGCTGCACATCTACCGCCAGCACCTGGCCGCTAGCGCCCACCAGCGGTGCCATGCGCCGCGCATAGTAGCCAGTGCCTGCGCCTACGTCGGCCACCACCATGCCGGGTTTCAAGCCCAGTTCGCGCAGCAGCAGTTCTCCTCGTTCTTCTTGCTCACGCTCTTGCCGCTCAAGCCACGCCGCGCCCTGCCAGCCCATCACCCCAGCAATCTCGCGGCCCATGTACTTTTTGCCAATACCGTCAGCACTAAGAGGTATGCGCTGGTATTTGCCCGATTCGGGATTGGGAAATTTTTGTGCTGCAGCCCATGGGCTGGTAAATGCAGCTGGGCCAGCAACCAGGCCGGTGGCCAGCCACTGCAATGCGCAGCGGCGCGGTAAGAAAGGTGTGTGAGATGCCATGCTAGCGTCCTAAATTAAAAGCAAACAATCCAATACCTTAGCGCACAGCGCCTAGGGCTGCAACGCGGGTTGCATTACCCCTGAATGTGCACGCTATAAATATAATAGCTACTTAAGCAATAAATGCTTGGACTACGAGCACTTTTTGCCTGATTAGCCAGATGCCTCAGATGCTGAAAAATAACCGTTCGGGCTGAGCTTGTCGAAGCCCTCATAAACCCTTCGACAAGCTCAAGGTGAAAGGGCTGGTTATCTGAGGCATCTGGCTAATCAGGCTTTTTGTTGGTAAAAGTGCAGTTCTTGTTAATTGCTAAACACCCGTTACCATTACAGCCTTAACAAATAACAATGAAAGACAAAATTTATGTTCAGGCGTGCCGCCCTTTTCAGTCTGTGCAGCGCAGCGCTGCTGGTGACAGCTTGCGCTCAAACTGTGCGCAACGACGCTAATACCCGTCAGAAAATCGTCATTCAGGTGAGCGATGCAGACACCAGCAAGTGGAACTTGGTTTTGAACAACGCTAAGAATGTGCAAGATGAACTAGGCGCAGCCAATGTCGATGTAGAAATCGTGGCTTTCGGCCCAGGCATCAACATGGTCAAATTTGACTCAGTAGTGAACACCCGCTTGGATGATGCTGCTAAGGCGGGGGTGAAAATATTAGCCTGCGAGAACAGCATGCGTAACTTCAAACTCACCAAAGCCGATGTTCTACCCAGCGTGGGCTATGTGCCAGCGGGTGTAGTGCACATCATGGGCCGCCAGCGTGAAGGCTGGGCTTATTTGCGGCCTTGAGCTGTGCCGCCAAGGCAGGCTTCTATAATCAAATAGCAGTGCGGGTGTCGTTCAATGGTAGGACTCTTGCTTCCCAAGCAAATAACGTGGGTTCGATTCCCATCACCCGCTCCACATTAGTTGTCTGGCCGCACTACTTTTACTAGGCGGTCGGCGCGCAGTTTAACTGCCTCTACCCGCTCTTGCTCCATCTCGCGCTCTACACGGTTGATCACGCTGTGAATGGCGTCACTGTACGGTGTCGGCTCTGCTGCGCCCAAGCTGCTGGCAACGCTGTTGACGTCTACAACTTGGGAGGCTTCGGCATGGGCTAACGCGCCGCCTACCCAGCCTATGCGTTTACCGTCACCCATGTCTCGCAGCACATGTTTGGCTAGCTTTTCTAAATCAGGCAGTGTGCGGCCATACACTGGTATCCAGGCCAGCGCCACGCGCGCGGTTTGGGCCATAGGTACGCTGTGGCTACTAATCGACATGGTACGGGTAATGATTTTTTGTGCAAAAGCGTTAGCCCTTTTCGCGTCGTGCGCCATCACTAGAGTGATAGCAAAAGCATTGGCGCCTACGCGGGCGACGGTGTCTACCACCGACACGCTGGACGATAAAGCAGCGGCCATTTGCACCATGCCAGACTCAAAGCCCTCGCCACCAAATTGTTCTTCTAGCTTGGTGGCGTCGCTCACGCTGATGTACATAAACAGGGCGTAGGTTTTTTGTGCGCTGATATCGGCTGCGGTTTGCACCAGCTTGCGCTCAAAGCCTGTGCGGTTGAGCAAACCGGTCAGTGCGTCGCGGTTAGGCGAATACGCAGCGCGGTTGATCACCCGGTTGCCATGCCGATATTGCAGCAGCAAGGCGAACAGCAATAATGCCGACGATAGCGAGAAGGCCAGCATCGTGATGCTGTAACTCCACTGACCATCTAAATATCCCCAGTAGGCTGCAATGGGCAGAAAGATGGCGATACAAATCAACACCATAGCCGCCAGTGACCAATAGGCATGCACCTGACCACGCACCACGCTAGCCAGGGCAATGCCTATTGGTCACTGGCGGCTATGGTGTTGATTTGTATCGCCATCTTTCTGCCCATTGCAGCCTACTGGGGATATTTAGATGGTCAGTGGAGTTACAGCATCACGATGCTGGCC
>JANOSN010000296.1:0-5469 GCA_031415895.1 Polaromonas sp.
TCAGCCAGTTGCACATGCCGAGCATCTTTGTCCGCATCAGAATACACCGCCACGGTCTTAATGCCCATCTTGCGGGCGGTTTGAATCACGCGGCAAGCGATTTCGCCACGGTTGGCTATGAGAATTTTTGTAAACATATATCTTCCAAATTTAATTCAATAATTCAATGCGTGACGCCATAGACTTCAAAAAGTCATTCAAAGTAGTGCGCCGAATTGGTAGCTCTTTCAATAACTTAGCCATGCCTTGGGCGCTGCTTAACCATTCGTTGACACAACGATTCGCTACTTGCGCGGAGATACCGCCAGCTTTAGCGACCTGCATTAATTGCGCACGCGTAATGTGTTTTCCGTGCCCCGCCACACTGGTCGAATGCTCGCCGCCCGGGCCGAAGCTGTAAGTCAAATCAAATGCTGGGGATAGTTTCCACATTCCTTGCTCGTCCATGCGGAAGGCAAAGTTGCGGCTATGGTCGTCACGGTTATGCATGATGACATTGAAGATGCAGCGCTCGAACGCTTTGACAACTTCGCGTTGATCACCCGTAATGCGCAAAGTGGCCAGCAACACTGTTTCGTAATCTAACGAAGGGATGCGATGATCAGCTTGCAGGTATGCTGACATGCTCATAATGGGCACGCGCATTACTTGCTTGTCTTTCACCACACGGTCAAAGCGCTCGACACCAAATGCACTGTGCTTGGTGCCTAGATCAAAGAAGCGGCTGCGTGGCATGTCCATGCCACCATGGCGTGCCACACGAGCGTATAGCTCTTCAACAGCACAGACTTCGCGGTGCTCGCTCTCCGCTGGAAACTTCATCAGCCATGGGGTTGCACTGCCTGTAAGAGGCATGCCGCTGCTGAGCTGCCCTGTGCGGGCATTGAAATCCACCAGCACCTTAGGGCGTACGCCCTGCGGTGAACCTCCCAGTTGCATCAAGTGGCGAAGCTGTGCATCGGCATTGTTTGCACCCGAGTTATCGTCGGCTTGCAAGGCGATGACCTCTTTAGCGAGCTCTTTAAGTTGCAGTTTTTCAGCGGGCAAGATATCTTCATCTGATGGCTCAAACGACAGCGCGCCCATGGCACGCTCACCCACAATGGCCAAACGCTCAAGTACCGATACCTCGCGTGAATTACGGCCCAGCTTGCGCAACGCCCGATCCATCAACAGCATGCCCCAACCATCGGGCAGTGCGTCGGCAATAAAACCTGGTAATCCATAAGAGTGCGCTTCGCCTTTAAACGAAACCGCTGCCGCCCCGGCGCGCGGTAGCGGCTGGTGCATGGGTGATAACTGCAAACCACGCTCTACGGCTTGCGGTGAATACTCAAACATGATGTCACGCCCCGTGTCCGCCAATGTGCCTAGCGGCCAACGTTCACCCCACCCTTCATAAACAACCTTTAGCTTCTTCATGGTTTTACACCAGACTTTGCGCTAATTTTTAGTACACGAGCACGTTGCCTAAGCGCTAGAGACTGCTCACGCTCAGCTTGCGCGATGCTTTGTATGGGCTGAATAAACAAACTCTCTAGCTGCTCCACAGCCTGCAAGGCTTGCGCCACGCGTACGATAAATTCAAGATTCCCCTGCCCCTGTGCCTCAAGCCTGCGTACGGAGGAGAGTGAACTTTGCGTCATCTCTGCCAACTGTTGCTGACCTAAATTTTTTGCAAGACGCAATCGTTTGATTCGCCCACCTAATTCAGAGCAAATGCTATTGGATGACAATAAGTTAAATGTTCTCATGAGAACGTTAATTATAGTTTTTATGGTTTAAAGTGTCAAATATGAACGCTTAATAAATTCAATTAAAGCGGTATATTTCCATGCTTTCGCCACGGATTTTCTATCTTCTTGTCTTTCAGCATCACCAGCGAGCGACAAATCCGTTTACGCGTTTCATGCGGCAAGATCACGTCATCGATGAAACCCCGGGCACCTGCGACGAAGGGGTTGGCGAAGCGGGCTTTGTACTCCGCTTCTTTCGCAGCGATTTTTGCAGGGTCGCCTTTATCTTCACGGAAAATAATCTCCACAGCGCCTTTGGCACCCATTACGGCAATCTCTGCGTTGGGCCAGGCAAAGTTCACGTCGCCACGCAGATGTTTGGACGACATCACGTCGTATGCACCGCCGTATGCTTTGCGGGTGATGACGGTGATTTTGGGTACCGTGCATTCGGCGTAGGCGTAGAGCAACTTGGCGCCATGCTTGATAATGCCGCCGTATTCTTGCGATGTACCGGGCATGAAGCCGGGTACATCAACAAAGGTAATGACAGGAATGTTGAACGCATCGCAAAAACGCACAAAGCGCGCGGCTTTGATAGATGATTTGATGTCCAGGCAACCTGCCAATACCAGCGGCTGGTTAGCCACAATACCTACCGTCTGCCCATCCATGCGCGCAAAGCCAATCAAAATGTTTTTAGCGTACTCAGGTTGCAGTTCAAACCAGTCGCCATCGTCCACCGTCTTGACGATTAACTCTTTCATGTCATAAGGCTTATTGGCGTTGTCTGGCACCAAGGTGTCTAGCGACATGTCCAGGCGCGCGGCAGGGTCACCGCTGGGGCGCACGGGGGCTTTTTCGCGGTTGTTCAGGGGAAGGTAGTTGTACAGGCGGCGCAGCATCAGCAGCGCCTCTACGTCGTTTTCAAACGCCAGATCGGCCACGCCGCTTTTGGTCGTGTGGGTGGTAGCGCCGCCCAGCTCTTCGGCTGTCACTTCTTCGTGTGTCACGGTTTTTACTACCTCGGGGCCAGTGACAAACATGTACGACGAATCTTTGACCATGAAGATAAAGTCCGTCATGGCGGGCGAATACACCGCGCCGCCCGCGCTGGGCCCCATGATCATGCTGATCTGCGGCACCACGCCGCTAGCCATCACGTTGCGTTGGAACACGTCGGCATATCCGCCCAGCGACGCCACGCCTTCTTGAATGCGCGCGCCGCCCGAGTCGTTCAGGCCAATCACGGGCGCGCCCACTTTCATAGCCTGGTCCATCACTTTGCAAATTTTCTCTGCATGCGCCTCAGACAATGCGCCGCCAAACACGGTGAAGTCTTGGCTGTAGACGAACACTAGGCGCCCGTTGATCATGCCGTAGCCGGTGACCACACCGTCACCGGGAATCTTCTGGTCTTGCATGCCAAAGTCTACGCAGCGGTGCTCGACAAACATGTCCCACTCTTCAAAACTGCCTTCGTCCAGCAAAATCTCCAACCGCTCGCGTGCGGTGAGTTTGCCTTTTTTGTGCTGCGCGTCGATGCGCTTTTGGCCACCGCCCATGCGGGCGAGCTGGCGTTTGGCTTCTAGCTGTTCTAAGATGTCTTGCATGCTTATTCTCTTTATCTCAATATGTCTAACTTACTATCGATTTAATAGCTGCTTGAGCAGGAAATACTTGGACTTCAAGCAGATTTCGTGCTGCAGTAGAGGCTGCTAGCTCGCCTTTCAGCACTTGCTGTGTTAATTGCGGCAACAACGCTTGTACTTGTGGATTTTGCTTAAACGCTTGCTTCAAACCCGCCTCAATCCGCTCCCACATCCAAGCCAGCGACTGCTGCTGCCTGCGCTGCGCCAGCCCGCCATCTTTAGTTTGCAATTCTTTAAATTGCAATACGTTTTGCCAAAACTCTTGCACACCTGTACCATGCAAAGCGGACATCTGAATCACTTTCGGCGACCATACCAATTCCGTTCGGACTGAGCCAGTCGAAGTCTTCACGAACCCTTCGACAGGCTCAGGGTGAACGGGATCTGGATGTATGCGGGCAGTAGTTCGCGCCGGGTTACCCCGCTGTCCAAACAAGCGCATGGCCGACGTGATCTGCGCCTGCGCGCGCGTGGCAGCATCTTTGTCAATATCGGCCTTGTTAATCACCACCAAATCGGCCAGCTCCATCACGCCTTTTTTAATCGCCTGCAAATCATCCCCCGCATTGGGTAATTGCATCAACACAAACATATCCGTCATACCCGCCACCGCCGTTTCGCTCTGGCCCACACCTACGGTTTCGACAATTACGATGTCATAGCCCGCAGCCTCGCACACCAACATGGCCTCACGCGTCTTCTCGGCCACACCTCCCAACGTACCGCTGCTGGGGCTTGGGCGGATGTAAGCCTTCTCGTGTACTGAGAGTTTTTCCATACGCGTTTTGTCGCCCAGGATGGAGCCGCCAGAGACGGTGGACGATGGATCGATGGTGAGCACTGCGACTCTGTGACCTTGGTCGATAAGATACAAACCTAGTGTTTCGATAAAGGTAGATTTGCCAACGCCAGGTACACCGCTAATACCCAGGCGAAACGACTTGCCAGTGTGCGGTAACAGTGAGGTCAACAATTCATCCGCTTGCGCGCGGTGGTCTGCACGCGTGGATTCGAGCAGCGTGATGGCCTTGGCGATCGCGCGGCGTTGCGCATCTGCTTGCTCGCTAAGCACTGACGCAACTAAGTTCAAACCCAATTCTCCAGCCGCAAACCTTCAATCCGCTCAAACTCGCGCGTGTTGTTGGTCACAAAAATAGCGTTAATAGCCAATGCTTGGCAGCCCAGTAATAAATCAATTTCACCAATCATCTTTCCGCTGCTGCGCAGGCGGCGCTGCTGATGGCCGTAGTGCCACATGGCGGACTCATCCCACGGCAGAATAGTCATTCCCATCTGGAACCGCGCTAACGCCGTGGTGTTCGCCTCTACACGCTGGCTTTTTGCAACGCCATATGCCATTTCGGCCAAAACCAGCGACGAAATGGCTAGCGAGTCCTGCCCATGCTGTTTGAATTTTTTCAGCACACCAAGTTGACCCTTCATTGCATAGATGCAAATGTTGGTGTCGAGTAAATACAGAAGGGGCTTCGTTGCGGGCATCTTTAATCAAAGCTCGCTACATCGTCGGTCAGTGGGCCGTGGTCTCGTTCAATCAACTCCATACCTTCAAAGCTGGCTAAGATTTTTTCCATCTCGTCCCACCAGGCATCTTTGTCCAGTTTGGGACGCAGCACCACCGCATCGCCTTGACGCTCGATGGTCACTTCAGCGGTGCTGAAACGATATGCCTTAGGCAGCCGCACAGCTTGACTGCGGCCAGTGGTAAAAATTTTGGCGGTTTCTAGTGCTGCTTGCATAGTTCTCTCCTTGCGTAGGATTAATTTGATACATACCAATGGTACATATCAATTAAAATCCTGTCAAGCCAACGCCTTCTTAATCTGCTCCAGCACATCCTTCGCGCTCACTGGTATCGGCGTGCCCGGCCCGTAGATGCCTTTCACCCCCGCCGCATACAAAAAGTCATAGTCCTGCCTTGGAATCACGCCACCTACAAAGACGATGATGTCGTCTGCGCCTTGTTTTTTGAGCTCGGCGATGATTGCGGGAACCAGGGTTTTGTGGCCAGCGGCTAGGGTGCTTACGCCTACGGCGTGCACGTCGTTTTCAATCGCTTGGCG